>LKUD01000059.1 GCA_001412355.1 Methanoculleus sp. SDB | reverse complement strand
GCGGTTTCCGGATTGAAATCGTCTCGTCGGGTACCGGCCCGACTCCGGATACTGCTTCGGGCAATCCTCGTTCACCTGAAAGAGTTCCGGTCGGAAAAGACTCTTCCGACTCGGCACGAGCCGTCCGTTCACGCTCTTCTTCTTCCCGCCGCTCTTTTTCTTTTTCGAGAAGATACATTTCCCGTATCTCCCTGATATCATTGATACGGGGGATATTTTCCAGGCCCGAAAGCATGATGATGATGCCGACATATCCGGTATTCTTGACGGGATAGTCGCCCGACCGCATCTCGAGGCCGGCAATACTGCGATCAATCCATTTGCGCACCGTCTGGAACCCCTTCATCGAGAGTTCCTTTGAGGGGCCGGCTATGAGTACGAGAGCCTTTTCCGCACTGGTCAGATCGCAGGGAACGGATATGTCTTCATAGACCGCATGTTTTGCAAGCGACACGATCCGCGCCGCACGCCGGTGGGCGCCCTCGAAAAAGAATCGTGCCGATCGCCATCGGTCGAAGACATCAAACCAGCTGCTTGGAAGCCGTTCGGCGGCATACCCGATTGCAACAAGACCATTGCCTTTGAGCGTGTTGAGTATTTCTCCGGCATCCAGCACTATCTCTGCGACCTCAAGGCCCTCCTCATTGAACTCGCCGGCACGGAGAAGAAGGCCGACCTGTCGTGCGATCCGCTCGTTGAGGAGCATGTAGACGTCCCTCGGATTCGTCGGCGCCGCCGTTGTTTTCCTCCGGCGATGGCTGCGCTGGTGATTCTCCGCGGAAGCGGCGTACTTCTCCCTGATTTTTTTGTACCAGGTGTCATTGTCAAAGAGGAAGATCGCATCGAAGTACGGCCGGATCTTGTCGATGTCGTCCGCTGCCTTCGCAGATCGTGCGGCTCCTTCACCCAGACAGGGAAGGGTGGTGACGGCAAACACCGGCTCGATAAAGGAGTCCCTGATCTCGGGAACGATGACGCCGGCGGCGTCGACCATACTGCCGCCGAGCCCGAAGAAGACCATGATCGCATCGATCTCCACCGTATCCATGCGCTGGATCGCGGTCATAATCTCTTCTATGTCTATTGTCGACGCGGTGTCATGGTGCTGAACGGGATCGAGGGCCGGGAAATGGAATTTTGTGGAATCCGGGAGATATCCGAGCTGAAGCAGGGTGTTCGAATCGGTGTCGATTGCAATCGCATGCATGCACCCGATCCCGCTTCTGCGGTCGTGGTCATAGAGTTTGTCCACAATCCGGCATCCGGCCCCCCCCAATCCAATCGCAAGCACTCTCATGGTATGTCCCGTTAAAACCATCGTGGCGGCCTCTGCCCGGAGCCGTCCCCGGAGAATAATCCGCTGGCCGCTACGTCATTCCGCCACTTATTCTTTAATTACTATGATGGTCCGAATAACCTAATAAATAATGTGCATTCGGGCAAGCCTTCTCCCCGGCCATGTCGCCCGGTTTCCCGACAGCCGTTCGGTTAAGTCCGGATTTCCGCCCGGTTTCACCGAATTGCGGCTGATAAAAAACGCAATTCCGCGAGGCGGCATTAAATGATAATGTATATTAATCTGGGTGCAATAATACTCAAGTGAGGTGAAATGCCTTGTCATATGGAATAGAATTTGTGCCAGGAAACATTAACGTCAAGCAGGTAGTGAAATACTGTAAGCTCGCAGAATCGAAGGATATTGATTTTGCATGGATTACCAACCACTACAACAACCGCCACTGTTACCCGACCCTCGCGATGATCGCTGCCAACACGGACAGCCTCAAGATGGGCCCCGGTATCATGAACACCTTTACCGACACCCCCGCCGCAATTGCGTCCTTCATGTGTACCCTCAACGAGATCTCCGACGGCCGCGCCGTCCTCGGTATCGGACCCGGTGACCTCTCCACACTTCCGAAGCTCGCCATTGCGGGTGCAAAGCCCGTTGCCCGCCTGAAGGAGGGTGTCGAACAGATCCGGAGACTCTGTGCCGGCGAAGAGATCAAGAAGACCGGTAACATGGAATTCTTCGACTACGACGGTGCGAAGCTGACCGGCGTCCAGCTGCCCGGCAAGAAGGGTATCCCTGTCTACATCGGTGCTCAGGGCCCCAAGATGCTCGAGCTCGCCGGTGCCGTCGGTGAAGGATCGCTCATCAACGCATCCAACCCGAAGGACTTCGAGATCGCCATCCCGATCATCAAGGCAGCCGAGGCAGCCGCGGGACGCAAGGGCCACGATGTCGGTGCGTACACCGCAGTCTCAATCGACCAGAACGAGAAGAAAGCACGGAACGCAGCAAAGATAGTCGCCGCATTCATCGCAGCAGGCTCCCCGCCGCCCCTTCTCCAGCGCCACGGCCTTGACCTGAACAACGTCGCGAAGATCAAGGAAGCCCTTGCGGCATTCGACTTCAGGACCGTCGGCGGTCTCGTCGGTGACAAGGAGATCGAAGCATTCACCATTGCGGGAACGCCCGACGTGGTCCAGCAGAAGTGCGAGGACCTCATGAAGTCCGGTGTGACGCAGGTTATCTTCGGATCACCGCTCGGTCCCGACATGACCAACTCCATCCGCCTGCTTGGCAAGATCATATAAGCGGGATACCAAACACTCCTTTTTTTCTCTCCGAAACGTACCCTCACGCGGAGGGTTTCACTCTTTCATTCCCGTGCACGTTCGCCGGGGATGTCCCGCCCTTAAAAACCGCATCCTTTTTCTGGTTCCTGCTGCCAGTAACAGATAACCAATCCCGGGAGTGCTGGTTGAAGCAGATGTTTTCTATCGTCGAGATCCGGACGGGCACCGGAACGGTGCAGTACCGTCGCGAATTGCTGACAGGTTTTCGGTGCAGGATCAGCACGGAAAGGATACGGCGGTGCATTGATCAGGAACCGCCGATAGCTGCTGCGGGAGAAGCGGACTGTCCTTTTTGTCCCGGGAAGATTGAGGGTTCGACCCCGCGTTTCCCTGACGGATCGCGTATTTGCCGCGGGGAGAGCACAACATTCCCGAATCTCTATCCGTTTGCCGCCTTTCATACGGTTACCGTAATTTCCCGTGCCCACTCGGTCGCCCGGTTCAGCCCTCGCCAGCTCTCTGACGCGCTGCACGGACAGCTCGAATCCCTGCGGGGGTATGACGGGTATGCGAGCATTAACTGGAATTATCTCCCGTCGGCCGGCGCAAGCCTCGCCCATCCCCATATGCAGGGAGTGGCCGATGCCCTCCCTACATCACGAGCCGAGCGATATATTACGGAAAGCCACCGCCACCGGCTCGCAACCGGCAGGATCTACTGGGACGAGCTGCGGGAGCACGAAGCGGATTCTGAACGGTATCTCTTCGGCAAGGAAATTCCGTGGATTGCGAGCGCTGTACCCGTCGGTGAGAAGGAGATCCGCGCTCTTCTCCCGATACGGACAGCAGACGAATTCGGCCCCTATATCGAAACATTTGCAGCCGATCTGCTTCGCATCCTCGATCTCTACCGCGAAGCCGGCACGCACGCATTTAATATGTCCCTGTTTTTCGACAGGAAGGGGTATGACTCGGGATTCCGGGCATTCTGCTCGATAATCGCCCGCATAAATCCCAATCCCTCGTCGATAAGCGATTCTGCTTTTATGGAGCGCCTTCATCTCGAACCGCTCATCCTCACGCTTCCGGAGGACATTGGCAGGAAGCTGAAGCGTTGAGCACCGCGACAGGCCGAAAGGAACATCCCGGCGGGATGCACTGAAAAGGTAGAGAAAAAATAGGGGGTGTAGTTACTCGGGTTTGCTGATAAGCGCCGTCTTGGAGACGATGGTCCCGTCATTCTTGTGCGGTTTTCTTACCACACCGTCTACACCCTTCTCAAGTTCGCGTGCCTCGTCGCAGAGTAGCGCCGCGACGCGCATCATCTCGTGGGCACTCGCGACAATCGGGACGTAGTTTTCGAATCCCTTTGTCATGAAACAGCCCTTCACGTTCACCATCGCGACAGCCGCTGCAATCTCGAATGCTGCGCGGGCTTTTGCGTAGGCGTAGGGGTTTGTGAATTCGCCGGCAACTGCCTTGTCCGCGGTCACGACAAGCTTCGGGAGCACGAGCTCCGCACCCTTTTTGCCTGCCTTGACCTGGTCGATGACCTCGTCAATCGCGAGCTGCATCTTCCGGAACGCCCCGGTGATCGAGAGTACCTTGACAAGGTTTCCGTTGTAGTCCGCCATTTCGATGGGGTCGAGGAATTCGCGGCGGGCGCCGATCATCGCGTCTGCCTTCTGGATGATGTATCCGAATCCGCTCTCCTTGAGTTCGGGCCATTCCTTCTTGGTCGTAACATCGTCGGTAATGACGATGACGGGAATGCCTGCGGCTTTGAGTGCTTCACGTGCTCCGGCGGGTCCGGGGAGTACGCCGTTCGGGGAGACAACGATCGCGAAGTCGGGGCCATATGCCTTGAGGTTGCTCACGACACGGTCAACGTCTTCGACTTCGAGCTTGGTTCCGCTCGTCGCCATGAAGGTCTGCATATCCGTCCTGTCAGCACGCTCATCGAGCAGAAGCTCGACCATCACACCACTTGCAATGTTGCCTAATTTTGCTACTCCGACTTTAATTACCATGTTAACACCTCTCAACTATGAGAACAACACAGTATCATTCAGTTGAAATATAAACGTTTTGAAACGCAATTTTTTGGGCGATGTTGCGATATGTTAAGGAAAAGTGTTTAAGTTTATGGGGTGAGATCTTCCACAATGAAAGAGGGGCTACTTACCGAACGGCAGAAGGAAGTATTGCGGTACCGGAAGAAGGGCTTGACGCAGCAACAGATTGCTGACCTGATTTCGACATCGAAGGCAAATGTCTGCACAATCGAAAAAGCCGCTTTCGAAAATATTCGAAAAGCGAAGGAAACGCTTGAATTCCTCTATACGCTTGATGCTGCACATCTGTGCACGATTAAAGCCGGTACAGACCTTCTCGATGCGGCAAAAGAGATCTTCACGTCGGCTGAAACCATGGGCATTAAGGTCAAATATGATACCATCAGCCTCGCAAACCGGCTGCGGGAATCAAACCCCGAAAGGTTCCGTGCCCGGTATATCCGTGAGGATATTGATGTGTACATCAACGCCGAAGGCGAGCTCTACTTCGGATGAAGCCGCGGGCTTTGCCCGATTGCACCGTCGTCAGGCTCCGGGCAGACCGCGCCGGAGGATTTTTTAGGCAAGGTTTATATTCATTTCAGGCTAATATTTAGGAAACCGTTATGAAGTCATCCTCCGGCAGGCGGGAAAATCCGGGCCTGATTGGCCCTATTTCCCCGTGATGTCCGAAAAGAGGCACGCGAGCCGAATGGTTCGCAGGCGAGAGTCTTCTTTCGCATGCTCATATCCGGGAATACCCGCAGCATGCTGCGGGGCGATACCGAGAAGGAGTTGTGTTCGTCAGAACACAACGGGCTGACAGACGTAGGATCTGATCGGGACGTATTCGGGTGGACGTTTCTGTGCAAACGAGCCCGGGTCCGGCGGGTAAATACACCCCCGCAGAGGACGCGCCCCGCTATCAGGATCTGTTCGCGAGACGTGGGTAATGCTGGTGCACACCAGTCACGATACCATACCGGACCGTTCCGTGCCCCGTGCGTGGCAGGCATAATGCATGCCATCCACCGGCAGAAGAACGGTACACCGCCGGCGCGGAGTCGGTTTCATTTCAGTCGGACAATTAAGCAATTGTTCCGTCTCGGACGTTATCATCACGTGCAGGCAGGACGAGAGGAAGCGTCCCGCTCCACGGGCAGGCGCGAAACAGGCGCTGCCGGAGGTGCCGTTTGTATAATGGCACGAAATCTCCCTCCAGACCAGAAAAGGATTGATTGAACCATGGGAACAGTATCAAGACCGCGCAGGGGTTCGCTTGCGTACAGTCCCCGGAAACGTGCAAAAAGCCCGGTGCCACGGTACGGCGCATGGCCTGAGCATACGGGAGAACCGGTACTGCAGGGATTTGCAGGATATAAGGTTGGGATGACGCATGTCATCATGGTCGACGACCATCACTACAGCCCGACCGAAGGCAAGGATATCATGGTCCCGGTCACGATTGTCGAGATTCCTCCGATGAAGGCGGCGGCAGTCAGGGTGTATTCGAAGGATACCTACGGCAAGCATGCACTGGCCGAGGCATGGGCGGCGTCGCTCGATACATCACTCGAAAACCGGATCACGCTTCCGAAGAAACACAGTACCGAGGACGCACTTGCGGCAATCCGGAAGGCTGCGGAAAGCGGAGATATCGTCGAGGTCTTTGTCCTGACCTA
The DNA here is from genome assembly GCA_001412355.1 of Methanoculleus sp. SDB. Taxonomy (NCBI): domain Archaea; kingdom Methanobacteriati; phylum Methanobacteriota; class Methanomicrobia; order Methanomicrobiales; family Methanomicrobiaceae; genus Methanoculleus; species Methanoculleus sp. SDB. The sequence goes on along the minus strand of LKUD01000059.1, from coordinate 27,867 downwards.
TACCCAGCCCGCCCTGATTACCGGGGTGCCGAAGAAGGTACCCGATCTGATGGAAATGCGGGTCGCAGGCGGAAGCATCGACGAGCGGATCGAGTATGCAGCCTCCCTCCTCGGGCAGGAGATCGAGATGGGATCCATCATCAAGACCGGCCAGTATGTCGATATCACCGCGATTACCACCGGGAAGGGAACGCAGGGTCCTGTCAAGAGATGGGGCATTCAGGTCCGGAAACACAAGCATTCCCGTGGCGGAAAAAAGCGCCACATCGGCAACCTGGGTCCGTGGACCCCGCACCACGTCCGGTGGCAGGTGCCGCAGGTCGGCCAGATGGGGTACCAGCAGCGGACCGAGTTCAACAAGCGCGTCCTGAAGATCGGCGAAAAAAGCGACAACGTCAATCCTGACGGAGGATTCCTCCACTACGGCCTTGTGCGCAACCGGTATGTGATGATCAAGGGATCCATCCCGGGCCCGGTAAAGCGTCTCATCCGCATCAGGCCGGCCATACGCCAGCACGAACATGTCGAACGCATTCCCGCAATCCAGTATGTGAGTCTGCGGAGCATGCAGGGGTGAATAAGCGATGAAAGCACAGGTTAAAACACTCGAAGGCAGTGACATTCGTGAAATCGATCTTCCCGCAGTCTTTGCGGAGGATTACCGCCCCGATCTGATCAAGCGCGCAGTGCTGGCACTCCAGAGCACGCGGTACCAGCCCCACGGGACCAACCCTCTCGCGGGACTCCGTACGTCGGCTGCTTCGTGGGGGAGCGGTCGCGGCGTTGCACAGGTGCCCCGTCTGAAGAACGGATCGCGTGTCGCACGGGTGCCTCAGGCTGTCGGCGGACGAGCCGCACACCCGCCGAAGGTTGAGAAGATCCTTGTCAGGAAAGTCAACAAGCAGGAAAAGAGGAAAGCAATTCGTTCCGCTATCGCCGCCACCATGAATCCCGACCTTGTGGCATCACGTGGTCACCGGACGGCGAGCGGCTGCTCCGTCGTGGTGGAGGACAGTTTCGAGCAGATATCCCGGACCTCGGAGATTATCGCCGCACTGCAGGCACTCGGCATGTACGAGGATGTCGAACGCTCGAAGGGAAGCAAGAAAGTCCGGGCGGGCAGAGGTAAAATGCGCGGCCGCCGGTACAAGCAGCGCAAAAGCCTGCTCATTGTGACCGCCGGCTCGCCGCTTCTGGCAGGGAGGAACCTTGCCGGCGTAGATGCGGTCAGTGTTGACCAGCTCAATGTCGAACTCCTCGCACCCGGCACGCACGCGGGCAGGCTGACCGTCTGGACCGAAGGCGCCATCCGCCAACTGGAGGCGACGTGAATGAAACTTAAGTATCCGTTCGTGACTGAAAAGGCCACCATGATGCTGGAAAAGGAAGGAAAACTCCAGTTTCTGGTGCGAAAGGAAGCGACCAAGGCGGGAATCAGGCGTGAGATCGAGGCGATGTTCGACAAGGAGGTCACCTCCGTCCGCACGATGATTACGATGAAGGGAGAGAAGAAGGCTGTCGTCGGTTTTTCCGATGAAAAGGCTGCAGAGGAGATTCTCAGCCGGCTTGGAATCATGTAGGTGGGGACTATGGGAAAACGTATTATTTCACAGAACCGCGGGCGGGGCGGCCCCGTATACAGGGCTCCGTCTCATAAATACAAGGCGGCACTCCGCCACCAGAGCTCCGCGGACGCGGCGGTGAACGGGCGTGTCATCGACATCGAACACGATCCCGCCCGTCACGCTCCCATTGCCCTTGTCCGTCTCGAGGACGGCAGCAAGACCTACATGCTTGCCACGGAAGGCATCGGCATCGACCAGGAAATCTCCTGGGGGGGCAGTACGGTCAAAAACGGAAACACCATGGCACTCCGTGACATTCCGGTCGGTGCATATATCTGCAATATCGAAGCCCGTCCCGGTGACGGCGGCAAGTTCGTCCGTGCCGGCGGCGTGCAGGCACAGGTCATCGGCAAGGCGGAAGGGCGTGCGGGTGTGCGGATGCCGAGCGGCAAGAACAAGTGGTTCAAGGAGACCTGCATGGCAACCGTCGGTATTGTGGCAGGCGGAGGCCGGGGCGAGAAACCCTTTGTCAAGGCCGGAAAGAAGTATCACAAGATGAAATCCCAGGCACAGAAGTGGCCGAGGGTGAAGGGCGTCTGCATGAACGTCATCGACCACCCGTTCGGTGGCGGCGGGCACCAGCACTGCGGCAGGCCGAAGACGGTCGCACGCGGAACATCGCCGGGCCGAAAAGTCGGGCACATCGCGGCACGGCGCACGGGGAAATGGAAGAAGTAAGGGGGGTCGGATATGGCAAAAAAGACACAGAAACGGTTGCCGAGAAGGAGAGAGGAGTTCACCTATCACGGCTACAAAATCGAGGAGCTCCAGCAGATGGGCATCAGCGAGCTTCTCCCCATCATGCCTTCACGTACACGCCGGAAAATAAACCGCGGCCTGTCACGGGATCATGAGAAACTGCTCAAGGAAATCAGAGACGGCAAGGAGCGAATCCGGACGCACGTGCGTGACATGGTGATTCTCCCCGATATGATCGGAAAGATCGTCGAAGTATACACCGGCAAGGAATTCGTCAAGGTCGAGATCCAGCCCGAAGCAGTATTTCACTACCTCGGCGAGTTCGCGCTTACGCGCCGGAGAGTGGCTCACGGGAGCGCCGGTATCGGTGCGACGCGGTCGAGTAAATACGTACCCCTGAAGTGATGACCATGGCAAGGACAGACTATTCACTGAAGGAGACGGGAGAAGGAATCGCCCGTGCGAAGGCCAACGAGCTTCCCATATCGCCGAAACACTCGATGGAGATCGCTGGTTTCGTAAAAAAGATGACCACGCAGGAAGCGATTGCTTATCTGACCGAGGTTGTCGCGAAGAAGAAGGCCATTCCGTTCAGGAAGTTCAACAGGAACATTGCGCACAAGCGCTGCCTCACAGGCTGGGACGCCGGGCGCTTTCCGGTGAAGGCGTCGGCTGCGTTCATCCGTCTGCTCGAATCGGTTGAAAAGAATGCGGAATATGCGGGTCTCGACACGGAAAAGCTCCGGATCGTACATGCATCCGCAAATCGCGGGCGGGGAATGAAGGCGTTTTTCCCCCGTGCGATGGGACGTGCGACGCCGAAGCGGCGTGAAACCGTTAACATCGAGGTAGTTGTCAGGGAGGTGGAGTGATGGCGATTGAACGGCGTTTTATCGAAGACGGAGTGCGCAAGGCACGTGTAGAGAAATACCTGACAAAGGAACTGAAGCGGGCCGGATACGGCGGTATGGATATCGCCCGTACCCCTCTCGGGACACAGGTGACGATCTTTGCAGAGAAACCGGGCATCGTCATCGGCAAGGGCGGGAAGGTCGTCCGGGAACTTACCCAGAATCTTCATTCGAAATTCAGCATTGAATCGCCCCAGATCGAGGTGCAGCAGGTCGACAATCCGAACTTCAACGCTCAGATCATGGCGGAACGCCTTGCAAACTCGCTCGAGCGCGGATGGTACTTCAGAAAGGCCGGCTCCAGCGTCATCCGCCGCGTTATGGAATCGGGAGCGCTCGGGTGCGAGGTTGTGCTGGCCGGAAAACTCACCGGCTCGCGTGCACGGGTCCAGAAGTTTACCGACGGGTATATCAAACACTGCGGCGAGCCCAGCGAGACGATTGTGGAGAAGGGCTTTGCCCTCGCCATCAAGAAACTCGGAACGATCGGTGTGCAGGTCAAGATTATCCCGCCCGGCGCGGTGCTCCCCGATCACTTCGAAGTGCTGCCTTCCCAACCCCGGAAACCCGAAGAGGAAGAAGGGCTAACACCGGAAGCACTCGGCGAGGAGATCGATGCCGAGCTCTCTGCGATGGAAGATGTTCCTGTAGAGGAGGATATCTGAATGGCGATCTTTCGTGCCCGTGAAGTCGCTCAGCAGAGCGATGTCGAACTCGAGGAGCAGCTTGCCAAGCTGCAGCTTGAAATGATCCAGAATAAAGGGAAAGTCAGCGCCGGCGGTGCGACGGAAAATCCCGGCCGCATCCGCGAGCTGCGCCGGACTATTGCCCGGATCAAAACAGAGCAGAGTCAGCGCAGATGATTACGCCGCAGAACGTGCTCCGGCACGAACTCATCGGGCTGTCCGCCCGCGTTGTATCGGCACCAAATCCCTGTCTTCTGGGGATCGCCGGGACCGTGGTGGATGAGACCCGTAATATGCTGGTGATAGAGACTCCAGGCGGCCAGAAAAAAGTACAAAAATACTGCACGCTGCTTGATCTCCGCCTTCCCGATGATACCCATGTGCGGGTTGATGGGTCGGCCCTGGTCATGCAGCCGGAAAAACGAATCAGTATGCGAATCAGGAATTAGAGGTAAAATATGGCTTTAAAAACAGGATTAAACGTCAAGGCTCCCGAACAGGAATGCACTGACGTGAATTGTCCATTTCACGGCACTTTACCGGTGCGCGGCCAGGTGATTACCGGTAAGGTCGTGAGTGACCGGATGCGGGATTCCGTCGTCGTCGTACGGGACTACCTGCATTATGTGAAAAAATACAAGCGGTATGAAAAACGAAGTTCCAAGCTTCATGCGCACAGCCCCCCGTGTCTTAACGTTAAGGCCGGTGACACCGTCAGGATTGCCGAGTGCAGGCCTCTCTCGAAGACCAAGACCTTTGTCGTTGTGGAGGTGCTTCCGGAATGAAAGCGAAACAGTCCCGGACCCCCCGCGCTCTTGCGACGGGTTCGCGGCTTACCTGCGCCGACAACACCGGTGCCCGCGTCATTGAGATAGTCTCTGTGGACAGGTTTCACGGGGTCCGTCGGCGTCAGCCGAAGATGGGTCTCGGTGACATGGGAACGATGAGCGTGAAGAAGGGAACGCCCGACATGCGCAGAAAGCTGGTAAAAGCGGTTATCATCCGACAAAAGAAGGAAATCCGCCGTATCAACGGGCTCCGTCTGTCCTTTGAGGACAATGCCGCCGTTGTGACGAACGAGCGCGGCGAACCCCGCGGCACCGAGATCAAGGGACCGGTGGCACGTGAAGTTGCCGAGCGCTTCCCGAAGATCGGGTCCATGGCGACTATCATTGTATGAGGTGTGCGGAATGGTACGAATCTTAAGCAAACAACCGAGAACACAGAGAAAGATCCGCTACAATGCACCGCTCCACCAGCGCGGTAAATTCCTCTGCGCACCGCTGGATTCCGCTCTTCAATCGCAGTACGGGACCCGCTCGGTCCGCATCGTGAAAGGCGATACGGTGAAAGTGCTCCGCGGTGATTTTCATGGGGAAACGGGTGTTGTTGACGGTGTCAGCCTGAAAACATCCCGGATTCTGGTGCACGGCGTATCTGTCACGAAGGCCGACGGCACGGAAGTGCCCCGGCCCGTTGATCCGTCGAATGTTCAGGTCACCAAACTGAACCTGAAGGATAAATCGCGGGAGAGCCGCATCAGGAGGGCCTGAATCCATGTCACATCACTTGAAACGCCTGACCACGCCCGATTCATGGCGAATCGCGAAAAAGGCGAACACATTTGTCACGAAGACCGCCCCCGGACCCCATAATGCCGGTGCAATGCCGGTTGCAGTATGGCTCCGTGATCACATGGGTATTGCCCGGACGATGAAGGAAATCAAAAAGATCCTCACCGACCGCGCGATCATCGTCAACGGCAAAATCTGCACTGACCCGAAACTTGGCATCGGCATCTTCGATATCATCTCGATTCCGAAAATGGAGAAGCATTACCGCATTCTCCTGAACAAGAACGGTGATTTCGTCTCGATTCCCATCTCGGAAGAGGCTGCAGCGACACGGCTCTGCAAGATCCGCAACAAGACGATCATCAGGGACGGACAGATCCAGCTGAACCTGTTGTATGGGGCGAATGTCCTCACCGACAGCCAGCAGTACCGGCCCCGGGACTCCATCGTGCTGTCGATCGGCGGGACGGATTTCTTCACGATCATCGATCACTTCCCCTATGCCGTTGGCAACATGGCAATGGTGATTGGCGGGCGTCACTCAGGTAAAGTCGGCCGGATTGTCGAGATCAGAGAAGTGCCGGGAAGCACACCCAACCGCGTGATCCTCGAGGATAAGGAAGGAAGTGACCGGTTCGATACGATCGATAACTATGTCTTTATGGTGGGACGGGAGGAGCCTGCCGTCTCTGAATGGGGGATTGAGCAGTGAATCCCACAGCAGTGAATCCCATGCAGGATGTCGTCATTGACAAGGTCGTTGTCCATATGGGTGTCGGCGAATCCGGAGAGAAGCTGGTGAGGGCCGAGGAGATCATGCGGGCAATCACCGGCCAGCAGTCCGTGCGTACGATTGCAAAGCGGACGCAGCCTGCCTTCGGCATCAGGAAGGGACAGCCTATCGGGTGCAAAGTTTCGCTTCGCGGCAAAAATGCCACCGCGTTTATCGAGACCGCCCTCGGGATCATCGAAAAAACGCTCTCTGCAGGACAGTTCGATATCAACGGCAACGTTTCCTTCGGCATTGAAGAGCACACCGATTTCCCCGGACAGTCATATGATCCGATGATCGGCATCTACGGCATGGACGTCACGGTCGTGATGGAGCGCCGCGGAGTGCGTATTGCCCGTCGGAATATCGAACGAAAGAAACTGCCGGCACGGCAGCGGGTACGTCGCGAGGATGCGATCCGCTTCATGCAGGACGCGTACCAGGTGGAGGTGCAGTAATGGCGGGAGAACAGACCGGAAAGGAAGCGCAGAAATCGACACGGAAATTCGGGCGCGGTGCAAACGAATGCCAGATGTGCGGCCGGAAACAGGGCCTCGTACGCCGGTACAACATTTACCTCTGCCGCCAGTGCTTCCGCGAGTGGGCTCGCAAGATAGGCTTTAAGAAGATGGATTGAAAGGAGAGGAAAATAATGACACGACTCAATCCAATCGCTGATGCGTTGAGCACAATCAAAAACGCCTCGGATGTCGGCAAAGACGGGTGTATCGTCGAACCGGCAAGCAAACTCTTCGGCGCGATGCTCGGCATCATGAAGGAAAACGGGTATGTCGGGGACTTTGAGTTCATCGATGACGGACGCGGCGGCCAGTTCCGCGTCGGGCTGAACGGCAGGATCAATAAATGCGGTGTTATCACACCCCGGTACTCCGTGAAAGCGAATGAGCTCGAGTACTGGGAGACCCAGTACCTGCCCGCGAAGAATTTTGGAATTCTCCTTATATCCACGTCGAAAGGCGTTCTGTCGCATGAAACTGCACGTAAAAACGGTATAGGCGGAGAACTGCTGGGATATGTATACTGAGGGAGATAGTACAATGGTATTTGAAAGAAAGGTCGAGATTCCCGAGGGTGTCACCGTTCAGATGGACGGTTCGACACTTCGGGTTTCCGGGCCCAAAGGTTCCCTCTCACGCGATATGCGGTATCCGCAGGTGACTATCGAGTGTACTGACACCGAGGTGTGCGTCAGAACGGAGTCGGCCCGGAAACGGATCATCGCGATGGTCGGCACCTATGCGGCGCATGCGAACAATATGTTCAGGGGAGTTTCCGGGGGCTTTGAGTACCGGATGAAGGTGGTATACAGCCACTTTCCGATTCAGCTCAAACTTGCGGGGAACAAGCTCGAGATCATCAATTTCCTTGGTGAAAAAGAACCGCGATTTGCGCGGATTCTTGATGGCGTGACCGTTAAACTCGGAAATGATGAAGTTACCGTTACGGGGAATGACAAGGATGCCGTCGGTTCAAGCGCCGCAAATATCGAGACGGCAACACGCATCCGGAAACGCGATCCGCGTGTTTTCCAGGACGGCATTTATGTCGTGGAGAAGGTGTGATTCACATGGCGGATGAGATTAAGAGGCTGATTCGGGCGCGTGCCCGCAACCGTGCAACGTTCAAACGCCAGGGATTAAGCCGGAAAAAGAAGCTTGATGATACATGGCGGAGACCGCGTGGACTGCAGAGCAAGCAGCGTAAACAGTACCGTGCAAAGGGACGCCACCCGAAACCCGGGTTCGGAGCACCTGCATCGGTCCGCGGGTATCATCCGAGCGGATACGAGGAAGTTCGTGTATGCAACGTCGCCGATCTTGAGGGGCTCGACGCAGCCACCCAGGCGGTGCGTATTGCAGGGACTGTCGGAAACCGCAAACGCGAGGCAATTCAGGTAAAATCTCTTGAATATGGCCTGAAAGTCCTCAATCCAAAAGAGATTGTCTCTCCGGAAGCGGAGGTGACGGACGATGAGTGACCTGAGTAACCAGCGGCGGATGGCTGCCGCGATCCTGAAGTGCGGCGTTCACCGGGTATGGCTGGATGCCGATCGCATGTCAGATATCGAGAATGCCATCTCCCGCGACGATGTCCGGGGGCTTATTGACGAGGGTGCGGTCCGGGCACGCCCGGTTGTCGGAGTCAGCCGCGGCAGAGCTCGGATCAAGGCAGCGAAACGTTCATACGGGCACTGCAAGGGTGCCGGGCGGCGTAAGGGTGCCGCCGGCGCACGCAATCCGTCAAAGGCACAATGGATGCGGAAGATCCGTGCAATCCGGCGCTCTCTCAGGGAGATGCGGGATGATGAAACGATTGATCGCCACCTCTACCGGGTGATGTACCGCAAGGCTGCCGGTGGGCAGTTTCGCAGTGTTGCGCATATGAAAGCGCAGATGGAATCCATTGCAGGGAGGATGAATTAATATGGCAACGGGACCGCGATATTTTGTCCCATTCCGGAGACGGAAAGAGGGGAAAACAGATTACTATCAACGCATGAAATTGCTCCTCTCTGAAAAACCCCGGATGGTCGTTCGGAAAACGAACCGCCAGATCATCATCCAGCTGGTTGAAGCCGATCTGATCGGTGACCGGACTCTGGTCGCAGCCTACTCAACGGAGCTGACCGGTTTCGGTTACACGGGAGCGATTGCCAATACGCCGGCCGCATACCTCACCGGCATTTTGTTTGCCGTGAAAGCGCAGAAGGCGGGATATGAGGAAGCAATTCTCGATATCGGGCTGAACCGCGCCTCGGTTGGAGCACGGGTGTTCGCAGCGCTGAAAGGCGCCGTAGAGGCCGGCCTCGATGTGCCGTTCGGTGAGAGCATCCTTCCCGACGATGATCGTGTCAGGGGGGCGCATATCGAAGCATATGCGCCGGAACGTGCGGGAAATCTCGTGCAGAACGTCGAAGAAACAGCAGAAAAAATAAAGCAGGAGCTGGTGTGAGATGGCTTGGGAAAAGGAAGAATGGATTCCTCTCACCGGCCTGGGAAAAGCGGTTGCTGCCGGACAGGTTGCGAATCTCGACGACGTGCTCGAGAGCGGCAGGCCAATCAAGGAACCACAGATCGTGGATTATTTCCTTCCCGATCTTGAAGACGAAGTTCTCGATATCAACATGGTGCAGCGGATGACCGATAGCGGAAGGCGCGTGAAGTTCCGCTGCGTGGTTGTTGTCGGTAACAAAAACGGATATATCGGGTTCGGACAGGCGAAGGATGCCCAGGTAGGGAACGGAATTAAAAAGGCGATCGAGAATGCAAAGCTGAACCTGATCAAGGTCAAGCGCGGCTGCGGCAGCTGGGAATGCGGCTGTGGCGTCGGGCACTCGATCCCCGTCGAGGTGGAGGGCAAGGCAGGCAGTGTCAGTGTTACCCTCAAACCCGCCCCGCAGGGTATCGGGCTCGTGACGGGCGATATCGGAAAGAAAGTGCTCGAACTTGCCGGGATAAAGGATGTCTGGTCCTATACCAGCGGACATACCCGGACGACGATCAACTATGCCAAAGCGACGTTTGAGGCGCTGCGGCAGACCAACCTGATAAGGATGGGAGGTTCCGAGTAATGTACGCAATAGTTCAGGTGCGCGGTGTCGTCAAGACCCCGCGAGAGATCAAGGACACGCTGAAAATGCTGCGTCTTCATCATATCAACCACTGCGTGCTCGTACCGGATACACCCGCATACCTCGGGATGATCAGGAAAGTGAAGGACTTCGTCGCGTACGGCGAGGCGGATGCCGACATGATTGCCGAGATTCTCCGCACCCGCGGCCGACTCACGGGGAACATCCGGCTCACCGACGAGTATGTGAAGGAAAACTCGCAGTTTGCCGACATCGATGACCTTGCCCGGGCGCTCTGCAACGGCGAAGCGGCAATGACGGCAGTACCCGGCCTTAAGCCGGTAATGCGGCTGCACCCGCCCCGGAAAGGATTCCGCTCAATCAAGCGGACCTATCAGCAGGGCGGTGCGCTTGGATACTACGGGCAGGAGATCAATCAGCTCCTGCATAAAATGAGGTGACAGGAATGCCGGTAAACAAACGTTCAAAATACCGGGGTTCCCGGACCTGTGGTGGCGGAACGCACAAAAACCGCCGGGGTGCCGGAAACCGCGGCGGAAGGGGCAGGGCGGGTCATCGTGATCACCGCTTCACCCACTATCTGCTTGCAGGGCTTGTGCACAATGGCAAGCACGGCTTCGTCAGGAAGCAGTCGTCCCCGATGAAAGTGCTCGACATCGGTGAAATCGACCAGATTGCGAGCGATCTCGTCGACGCCGGCATCGCCGGAAGGGACGGGGATGCAATTGTACTGGATGCAGACCGGATCGGTATCGATAAGATACTTGGTGGCGGAAAAGTAACACAGAAGCTGCATATTCAGGCGCGTGCATGTTCCGAGCAGGCACGAAGCAAGATTGAGACCATGGGCGGTCAGATTACGATCGCCTGAAAAAAAACTTTTTGGTGAACGAATGGGAGCGATGCTGGATCAGTTAGAGCCGCTCCTCGCCGCGATGCCCGCGGTCAGGAGCCCAGAAGGTCATGTCCACTTTAAAAACAAACTCCTGTGGACGCTGGCAGTTCTGATCATATATTTTATGCTGACAAATATTCCGGTTTTCGGACTCGATACCAATGCACAGGATATCTTTCAGTATTACCGTGCACTTCTCGCAGGTGCGAACGGGTCCATCGTGCATCTCGGTATCGGGCCGATTGTCACCGCATCTATCGTGCTGCAGCTCCTGAAGGGTGCCGATCTTCTCACCATCGATACGAGCGACGCCCGTGGGCAGGTCATGTACATGGGGCTGCAGAAACTGCTGATCTTTGTCATGATCATCTTTGAGGCGGCTCCGAACGTCATCGGCGGGTTTCTCCAGCCTGATCTCGGCATTGCAGACGCATTCTTCGGTGGAAACGCAGCTGCGCTCTCCTTTGTCATCTTCCTCCAGATATGCCTCGGTGGGTTGCTGATCTTTTTACTGGACGAAGTCGTGACCAAATGGGGCATGGGGTCCGGTGTGGGTCTCTTTATTGTTGCCGGAATTTCACAGGGGCTCATCAACGGATTTTTAAACTGGCTCCCGGTCAATGATCCGTATCCGGTCGGCTTCTTTCCGCGCCTTATCGCAGTTATCGGTGACGGGGCAAATTTCCTCGAATATTTCGGGACGGATCTTCTCGCATTCGTCACGACGATTGCCATCTTTCTGGTCATCGTCTACGTGGAGTCGACCCGTGTGGAGATTCCGCTTGCTCATACCGCAGTCCGCGGTGCACGGGCGCGTTTTCCGGTCAAACTGATCTACGCGAGCGTGCTGCCGATGATCCTCGTCCGCGTCCTGCAGGCGAACGTGCAGATGCTTGGTCTCTTCCTCAACAACATCGGGATTACTGTTCTCGGACGGTTTCAGGGCCAGACACCCGTCGACGGGCTGATGTATTTCCTGGCTCCCATTTACGGACCGCAGGACTGGATGTGGTGGACGACCGACCTTGGCCATGCGCCATGGGAGGTTATTTTACGATTGGGGATCGATATCTCAATCATGGTCGTTGGCGGCGCCATCTTCGCTCTGTTCTGGGTGAAGACAGCGGGCCTCGATTCATCACATGTAGCACGCCAGATTCAGATGAGCGGGATGCACATTCCCGGATTCCGCCGCAACCTGTCAGTTCTGGAAAAGTACCTCGACCGGTACATTCCACGGATTACTGTCATCGGCGGTATCTTCATCGGGCTGCTCTCCGTGTTCGCAAACCTCTTTGGTGTTATCGGAGCGGTCGGGGGTACAGGGCTCCTCCTAACGGTCAGTATTGTATACCGCCTCTACGAGGAGATCGCGAGTGAACAGATCATGGAGATGTATCCCTTCATGCGTGGCTTCTTTGGAAAGGAGTGAGGTATTTTGGGAAAAACAGTCGTCATCACCGGCGTCCCGGGCGTCGGAAAAACAACGGTCATCAACGGCGCGATCGATCTCCTCAGAAATGAGGGTGTCGTGTATAATCCAATCAATTTCGGGACATTTATGTTCGATATAGCGTCCCGCGAAGGCCTGGTCACGGACCGCGACGAGATGCGAAAGCTTGACCAGGACGTCCAGCGACGGGTTCAGCGTCTTGCCGCTCAGGGCATCGCACAGACCGGTGGCAATATCATTGTGGATACCCACTGCACGGTCAGCACCCCGCGCGGATTTCTTGCGGGACTGCCTGAGTGGGTGCTTCGGGAACTCAAACCCGATATCTTCGTGCTCGTCGAGACCGACGAGGACCAAATTCTCACCCGCCGCCTCTCTGATGAATCACGTGTACGGGACAGGGAAGGGTACATCGGCATCCGTGATCACCAGCAGTTCAACCGATCCATCGCAGCATCGTATGCGATGCTATCGGGCTGCACCGTTAAAATAATCCGGAACGCGGACTTTTTGCTCGATAAAGCTGTTGCTGACATGGCCGACATCCTGAGGTGAGAGGCAGATGGCGAAAGGCATAGGTCAGTACTCTTTTTTTATCGTCATGCTCCTCGCGATGGTGATTTACAGCATCGAGAGCATCCGGGTCGGTATCGGATCTGCGATGAATGTCCTGTTTGCACCGCTCATCCAGACGCCTGACGGGAGTTACGTGACCTCATGGCTGGTTATTATCCTCGCGCTCGCTGCCGTAACCGGCGTTTACTCGTCTCTTCTTCAGAAGTATACGATTGACTACGAAAAGATGCAGCGTGTCCAGAATAAGATGAAGGTTTTCCAGCAGGATTTTCGCGAAGCCCAGCTTGCCGGTGACGAGAAGAAGATCAAGAAGCTGACCGAAAAACGGGACAAGATGATGGCGGAGCAGCTTGAAATGTCACAGGAGCAGTTCAAACCGATGTCCTATATCATGGTCATCACGGTGCCGATCTTTCTGTGGCTTCTTTTCAAGGTTCCCGATATGGGCGGTGTCGTATTCCCGTACTGGGGTCTGGTCGATTTCGTGGATCCCACTCCGTTGTTCCTTCCCGCCTGGATTCTCTGGTACATGATCTGCTCGCTCACACTCTCGCAGGTGATCAGGAAGACGCTTAATATCGGGGGACTCTGATGCGGATAACCATCAGCGGACCCCCCGGCAGCGGCACGACGTCTCTCGCGAAGTTTCTCGTTGCCCGCCACGGGTTCGACCTGATCTCTGCGGGTGAAGTGTTTCGCAGTCTTGCACGGGAACGCGGCATGGACCTGGCTGCATTCGGGAAGCTTGCGGAAGAGGATGCTTCCGTCGATAAAATGATCGATGCCCGCCAGAAAGAGGTGGGAGAGAAACGCGACGATATCATCATCGAGGGCCGGCTTGCGGGGTGGATGGTGACGAACGCCGACCTCCGCATCTGGGTGACGGCGTCGCTCACCTGCCGGGGGGCCCGCGTTGCGGAGCGGGACGGAGGTGACCCCGGGGTCGCTGCGGACATGACCGCGGAACGCGAGGAGTGCGAAGCGCTCCGGTACAGTAAATACTATGCTATCGATATTGCCGATCTCTCCCCGTATGACCTTGTCGTCAGTTCTGAAAAATGGGGAAAGGAAGAGCTCGGCATGATCGTCACTACCGCGCTCGAGTATCTCTGGAAGTAACCTTTTTTTTCCCGGGCACCCGTTCGCACGGCGGGTCGTCGCATTTCCTGTCGGTTCCCTCTCCTCACGCTACCGTACCGCCGCCCGCCCCGGAGAGGCTAAATAGCACGAGGCACCACTCCACCATTATGCACAGGGCGGAGGCAGGTCCGGCGGATGGCGGCGGCGGAAAAAGGACGTGAGATGGCGTATTTTGCGGCAGGATGTTTCTGGGGAGTCGAAGCGGCTTTCCGCAAGATAGACGGCGTTTTCGCAACCGAGGTCGGGTACATGGGCGGGAAGTTATCCAATCCCTCGTACCGTGATGTCAGTACCGGGCTGACGGGTCACGCGGAGACCGTGAAGATAGTCTTCGATCCTGCTGTCGTTTCCTATGAGGATCTTCTTGAAACGTTCTGGACGATCCACGATCCGACGACGAAGAACCGGCAGGGCCCCGATATCGGTACGCAGTACCGCTCCGTGATATTTACGACGACTCCCGCACAGGTGGCGGCGGCACGCGCCTCACGTGACCGGGTAGGGGAACGGCTCAACCGGAAGGTCGCGACGGAGATTGTACCGGCATCCGAATTTTACCGGGCCGAAGAGTACCACCAGCGGTATTTCGAGAAAGAGGGAGGCCGGGGCTGCCGGTTGTGGTGAATTCATCATTCACCGAAAAACCCGAATCGCAGTCGCTCACCACACCGGGATCAACCCGGGATTACCGCCGGTGAGCGATCTCCCGCCAGTACGGGTAACCACGAAGGTGTTCTCGGTACCTACCATCCCAACGTCCCGAATCCCCTTTTTGGGCTCCAGTGCAAGGACCATTCCTTCCTGCAGCGGTTCATCGAATCCCCGGGCGATCACCGGCATTTCGTCAACCTGCAGACCCACGCCATGTCCCAGAAAATTCACCTGCCTGTCGCCGAATCCCATGAAATTTTTCAGAAATCCGGAGGATAATCCTTCCATAATCGTGATATAGATCTCTTCCGGCGTAATGCCCGGTCGCAAGAGCGAAGCCATTTCGTGCTGGATGTCCACACACTGATGGTGCGTGCGGATTGCCTCGTCCGGAAGCGGTTTTCCAAACATATAGGTCATGGTTTTATCGGTCTGGTAACCGTCGACGCCGCATGCGGTGTCGATAAACACCAGGTCGCCTTTCTTGAGTTTCCTGTCGCGGCTGCCCAGAACGGGCACAGCAGGGCTCATGCCGTAACATCCCCCCGGACCGTTGAAATAGGTCGGATAGATTGAACTCTCGCCGAAACCGAGTTGTCCGACGACGATCTCGGTCTCAAACATCCCGAACCGAACAATACCGTGGTGCCCTTCCTCAATCATCACGGAGTACACTTCGCTCCCAAATTCAGCCTCGCTCATCCCTTCACGGAGGATTCCCGGCACGAGATCTTCGAGTACCCGGCGGTGTATCTTTCCTGCCTGTTCGAGAAGCGAGAGTTCATAGGGACTTTTTATCGACCGGACCTTTGCTATCGGCATGTCCACCGCCCCGACGTGAGCGAAGGGCATATGTTTCCGGAGTCTTTCGAAGAGTGCGAGCGGCACCAGTTCCGTCTCCAGGAACACCGTATCGGCCGGGTGTCCGGTGCCGGCAAATGCATCGCGAAAACTCTTCATCGGCCTGATTGTCGGAAAAAGCGATTCTCCGAGCGCCCGTTCATAACTCCGGCGCACCCAGAACACCGCCTCATCATCACGGGGAATCAGCAGCATTCCGTCCTGCATCGTGCCTGTGAAATAAAACTGGTTGATTTTACCGAAGAATGCGGCCGTTTCCCAGTCCGGATTGTCCGTCGCCATCTGAATTCTGAAACGATTCATCCGGTCCCGGAGTTCAGGGAAGGGGACTTTACGGTGCATGCTCACATGTTTGCGATAAGCATATTTACGGGTGGTGATCGTCTTCCCGTCACGGAGGTTTGCAGTAGCCGGGACTTTTCAAACTATCTCTCAGTTGCCTTCGTGCGATGGGTGCATCGCGGGATCGGGCAGCGGCTCCGAATAGAAGCGGACGTTTATGCCGACGACGCCGGTCTCTTCAATCGCTCCGAGACGGCGGTTTCCCGTCCTGACCATCTTGTACAGCGTTTCGTAAATATCCCCGAAACACTCCCGGAATTGCGCTGTAGCGGGTGTGCGGGTGCGCTCCTGATGATGCACCGCACCCGCTTACAGCATCGTGATTGCCACAAACACCGCCACCAGCGCCACCGCAACGGCAATCAGCCCGCCATCGGCGGTCCCGAACGCCTTCTCCGCCGATGGCGTCCGCTGCATGCTCCGGAGGCCCCGGAGGTCGATGGTAAGGCCCAGCACGTTCGCCTTCCCGAGCGCGTTCGAGACCAGCGGGATGATGATCGGGGTGAGGGCTTTCACCTTCCCCGTAAAGCCCGCACCGGGGTAGTAGGCACGGGCAAGCTGGGCCTCCTGAATGCGTTTGCCCTCGAGCTGCAGGCTCGGGATAAACCGGATCGCGATGAGCAGCATGAGGGTGTAGTCCATCGGGAGTCGCAGTTTCCTGAGCGCCTCGACGAGATCGCGGGGCTGGGTCGAGATGATCATGAGCTGGAAGGCGAAGAGCATCGCGAAGAACCGGAGCGAGAGGATCAGTGCAAACGCGATTGCGCCGGTGGTGATGGGGATGAATCCGCCGATCCCCGGCACGAACCGGGGAATCAGGTACGCCACCGTCTCCCCGCCCTGCATCGTCAGCACGGTCAGGAGCAGGAGGCCCGCGGAGAGGAAGATCAGCATGGGAACCTGCCTGAGGAGTTCCCGTGCGAACCTTCCCGCAACCGAGAGGAGGAAGAGGACGACGACAATCCCGGCGAGAACGGCAGGCTCCGTTGAGATTACCGCCATGATGATGACAATCACGATGAACGTGATCTTCACGAGTGCATTCATCCGGTGAAACGGTCCGTCGATTCGCTGGTACTGAAGCAGTTCGGCCATGCCTAAACCACCTCCCCGCTGCAACCGGTATCGAGCGTTATCTTCCCGTTCTCCATTTTAATAATTCTCCGTGCATGGTTCTCTACGATACGCATGTCATGGCTCACCATGATTACCGTGTGGCCCGCATCGGCAAGTCGTTCGAGAATTCCCATGATCCGCGCCGCTTCGACGGTATCAAGTCCTGTCGTCGGTTCGTCGAGGACGATCACCTCGGGTTGCATGGCGGTGACGCACGCAATGGCAAGCCGCTGCCTCTCACCCCGGCTCATGGCACGGGGAAAACTCCCTTTCCTGTGCAGGAGCCCGACTTCGTTGAGAACCGCGGCGATGGCCTCATCCGCACCGGTCTCCTTTCCGATATTTTTCAGGCCGAAGAGGATCTCCTTCTCCACCGTATCCTCGAAGAGCATGGTGTCCGGATTCTGGAAGACAAGCCCTACATGGCGTGCAAGCTCCGTCACGGTCGCCCCCGCGGTATCCGTCCCGGAGACCGTCACTCTTCCCGATGTCGGGTGAAGAAGGCCGTTGAAATGCTTGACAAGCGTCGTCTTCCCGGATCCGTTCTCACCGATGATCGCGAGCAGTTCGCCTGCCCCGATGTCGAATGAAATCCCGTCCAGCGCGCGGGTGTCGCCGTACGCATGCACGAGGTCGCGCACCGAGATGACGGGAGGACCTGTCGGCGGGCACGGGCCGGGGGCAGGGCAGGGCGCCTCCTCTTCGTCGCTACGGCCGAACTCGCGGAAATAGTCCTCTGCCGCGTATGAGCCTGTCAGGCAGCCCTTTTCGATGCATATCACACGGTCGGCAATCCCGGCAAGCTCCTCCGGCTTCTGTTCAACCACGAGGATTGTCTTTCCGTCTGCCTTCAGGCGTGCGAGAATACCGATGATGGTTGCGGTTGCCGTTTCGTCCAGCTCTGCGGTCGCTTCGTCGAGGATCAGGCACTCTGTGCCGGAAGCGAGGGTCGCCGCAAGGGATACGCGCTGTTTCTGCCCGCCCGAGAGTGTATGGGGGGGACGATACCGGAGGTGAGCGAGATCCGTCAGCTGCAGGATCGCTTCGAGGCGCCGCTTCACGTCGGATGCCTCCATGCCCCTGTTTTCGAGACCCGAGAGGACCTCCTCCTCCACTGTGGTGAAGATCAACTGTGCATCGGCGTCATCAAAGACTACCCCGACCGTCCTGCCGATCTCTCCCATGTCGCGGTATTCCCCGGCTTTTCTCCCGAATATCTCAATGCTTCCCTCCGTAAGCCCCTCATATTCGTGGTTCAGTATGCCCGCGGCAGCAAGGCAGAATGTGGTCTTTCCGGCTCCCGTGGCTCCGTTGACAAGTACGCACTGGCCGCGGGGGATGGTGAGCGTAATGCCTGAGAGTGCCGGTGTTTCCCCCTGAGGGTAGGTATAGGAGAAGGCATCGAAGGCGATCGCATCCCCGCTCTCCGGGGCTGTTCCGGGCTGCATCTCCGGCGGGAGTGGGGGGGCGGCCCCGTTCTCACCCGTAGCGCCGCGCATCAGGATGCGCGAAGCCGGGAATGAGAGGATCTGGGCAATCAGCGCGTTCGCGATGGCCGTCAGGACGATGATGGGGGAAACTCCGATGATAAACGCTTCAATCGTAAAATTCTCTCCCGGGGGTGTGATTACCGAGGCGACGATGACCGTCAGACTGACCAGCAGGAAGGAAAATCCGCTCGCAAGGGTGGCGATGAGTGTCGCAATCCCCGGTGCAAGCGGGATGCGCCCGCGGAGCACGGTAAATACGATGAGACAGACCAGCGCGCCGAGCGGTTCGCTGATCAGGTTTGCGGGGGGGAAGATCGAGTGGCTGATCAGGGCGGACATGATGCCGGCAACGACACCGATCCCGAGCGCATCCTTCACTTTCGGGGCGATGAGGATGATCGCGAGACAGTACAGGGCGATGATCGGATTGGCGACGATCGCCCCCGGGATAATGTTTGAGAGGTACCGCAGAATCGCCCCGATGGCAAGCAGGATACCGGCAATGGCAAGGTCGCGTGATTTCATGAGGGTGCACTCCGGGAATGATGTATCACTGTGGATAGGTCTGTATATGTATGTCCATCATGGGTTTAAAATGCTCCTGTCCTCCTGCGGACGATGATGAAACCGGAAAATTAGTGGGGGATTATCTGCTCAGTATGCGCTTCGCGGGGAAGAACAGGATCTGGGTCACCACCATGTTGAAGGCTGCCGTGAGAAGCACAATGGGAAGTACCGCGAGGAAGAATCCCATGATCGTCCCGGTCGGCGTGGCGACGACGGAGGCGAGCATCACGATCATCGAGACGAACACGAAGGAGAACCCGCTTGCGCAGGTGGCAAGAAACGTGGTGACGGCCGGTGAGAGCACCGTCCGTTCGCTGATCATTCCGTATACGGCGGCACATACCAGAGCGCCGAGGGGCTCACTGATCAGGTTTGCAGGCGGGAAGATCGAATGGCTGATCAGCATGGAGAGCACCCCGGCAACAAGCCCGATCCCGGCAGCCTCCTTCATCGTCGGCCTGATAAGTATGATTGCGAGACAGTAAAGTGCGATGACGGGATTTCCGACGATCGCACCGGGAAACATATTGAAGACGAACCTGAGAATCGCACCGATGGCGAGAAGGATGCCGACGATTGCGATATCCCGTGATTTCATCTGCAATCACCCCGGCGCTGTGGAATGACAGGGGAGATCGGCAGTCTGTGCGCGGAATGGAATGTACATTTCATAATCATCAAAGTACATTTTTGTACATTTTTGTATATATATGTATGCGTAGCGATGTTTATCCCCCGGTGCATCATAGTCTCATGCATGGATGCATTCATGCAGGCTGCGATTGCGGAGGCAGAAACCGGCCTTTCAGAGGGTGGCATTCCCATCGGTGCGGTGCTCGTCAGGGACGGACGTGTCATCGGCCGGGGGCACAACCGGCGGGTGCAGCAGTCCGTTCCGGTGCTGCATGCCGGGATAGACTGCCTTCGAAACGCGGGCTGCATCGGCAGCTACGCGGGCACTATCCTGTATTCTACGCTGATGCCTCGTTTCCTCTGTGCCGGCGCGAAAACGTTTCTTGAAGAACACGGTGTCGTGGTTGAAGATCGTGACCTCTCCGGGTGTGTGGAGATGATGGCGGCATGTATACGGGAGCACCCCGTTCTCTGGGACGAGGATATCGGGGAAGGCGACGGGGAGTGCCGGTTATGACAGGGTATGCACGGTACATGGCGGCCGGAATCGTCGTGCTGGCGGCGGCACTTGTTTTTGTTCTCGCGACGGCACCGCAGGGACCCGGACCCGACCGCGATCTCCTCTTCCAGGTCTCGACCATCGACGCGCTGCTCATCGGCGACTACGAGGGCAGTGTCAGTTTTTCGGATCTCCGCGCTTGCGGCGATTTCGGTCTCGGTACCTTCGATGCGCTGGATGGCGAGATGGTGGCGTTCGAGGGCTCGTTCTGGCAGGTACGGGCGGACGGGAGCGTGACCGCCGTACCCGGCACCATGACAACGCCGTTTTCGGTCGTCACCTGGTTCGATACCGACCTGACCTTCTCCCTCGACGGACCCGTGAATCTCACGGGGATTGAAACGGCGGTGGATGCGCACCGTGTGTCGCAGAACTACTTCTCGGCCGTTTGGGTGGACGGCATATTTGACACTGTTACCGTACGCAGCGTCCCCCGGCAGGAGAAGCCGTATCCCCCGCTTGCCGACGCCGTCCTGAACCAGAGTGTCTACACCTACACATCGGTCGAGGGTGCTCTGGTCGGATTCTGGTCGCCAGCCTATGTAAGCGGGATCAATGTGCCCGGATACCATCTGCATTTCATCAGCGACGACCGGACGATGGGCGGCCACGTGCTCGGGTGTTCTCTCAGGAGCGGCGATGTGGCGCTCGATACCACCCCGCGGTTCACGATGGTTCTCCCGGACACCGCCTCGTTTTCATCCGCTGATCTGACCGGGGACCGGACTCTTGAACTCAAAACGGTGGAGAAAAAATAATGCGGGAACCGGGGCGGCACACTGCCGCTCCTCTCCCGTGGAATCTGCCGGAGGGCGGTTTTATCACGGCAAATATCCGGGGATCGGGTGTTCAGCCTCCCGAGGATAACGACCATATCGTGAGGGTATGACCGTCGGATGATGCGATCACGATACCCGCGGGATCGCCGGTGAGTATCCCGGCGTCTCCCCCTGTTTGATACGAGCCCTTCCGCGAGCAGGAACGCCATGGGGATTGAGCCTCATCACTTTCGCGACAGAGGGCGGCATCGAGGTCATAACGTCAGGAAATTGCCCGGGCTGCTGTGACGATAAGGGAAGAAGAGCAGCACCTGTATTGGCGATTCGGAGCGCTATAAATATTCTCGATCCGCAGCCGGTGCCGTCCCGGCCGTTTTTCTCCGGTCACGGCGATCGGCGAGGTGCTCCCGGCACAGCGGGCAGAGCATCTTTTTTTTCCGGTCGAGGTCATCGAGGGTCTCGGGGAGGAACATGATGCACTCGGGTTCATCACAGTGCGCAAGGCCGAAGAGGTGACCGATCTCGTGCGCACCTTCCTTGACGACACGGTCGATGATATCATCGTCGTGGTGGAGACGCCCGTAGTACCCGTTTCCGAGCCGTGCCGTGGAGATGATTGCGGTGTTGA
Source organism: Methanoculleus sp. SDB (assembly GCA_001412355.1). NCBI lineage: Archaea > Methanobacteriati > Methanobacteriota > Methanomicrobia > Methanomicrobiales > Methanomicrobiaceae > Methanoculleus > Methanoculleus sp. SDB. Next base: position 6,297 of record LKUD01000059.1, on the reverse strand, counting down.
TTGCCTCGCGTGCGAGACCGAAGAGGAAATCACGTTCCGGGATGCAGAGATCGGCGGCGACCACCAGCAGCAGGGATTCCTCTGTACCGTTTACCCGTGTATATTTGTCCTGAATATCGTCGAGAATTGCCCGGGCATTATGCTGGTTTCGCTGCCGGTTAAATCCCCTGAGGAGAATCGGGCTTTCCCGCACCTCGACCGGCATATCGAGAATCTGGGAAATCATTCGTGCAACGGGCAGTTGAATGCCATCGGGGGCCTGGTGATCCCAAAAAATAATGACACCCATCGTGAATAGTATAGGGTGATGCGGGACTATAAACATATTGAAGCAAAAATAACCCGCTACATCAGTATCCGGTATCAGAATGTCGTTGAAATAGGAATAGGAAGGAATTTCTCCGTCGCGCTCGGCCTCCGTGATGCCGGACTGCGGGTTCGCTGCACCGACATATCGCCCGCGCTCGACGACCGCCTTGATATACGCCGTGACGATGTTCTATCGCCGGATCCCGCCTTCTATGCCGGTGCCGATCTGCTCTATGCGGTACGCCCCGGCATCGAAATGGTGCCGCCGATGATCCTGCTTGCCCGGCGGTGCGGCTGCCCGCTGCTTGTTTACCATCTCGGGAACGAGATCTATGGAAACGGCGGCCGGATTGTTGACTGCGGTGTTGTACTGCACTATTATTACGACCCCTCCCGCCCGTCCTGTGCCGTGCCGTCAGAAACCGTCGAAGAGCGTTGACTGCGAGTCGGCCGTCTTTTTCGGGGGAGTGGTTTCCGGTTCCGGAGGCGGGGGTGAACTTTTCTGTGTTTCGGGGAGATCCGGCAGCTCTGCAGCCTCCCGGGTGATTTTCACACTTCGTTCCCGGTCGTGGAGAAAGAAATTCAGCTCATCCGCGTCAAGATCGAACTCTCTCGCAAAGGCGGGTGCACGGGCGTTGATCATCAGCGCGATGGGAGTGAGAAAGTCGTCACGGAGCGTCTGTTGCGGCATCCGGAGGCGCCGGGAAAATTTATTCAGCACCGTGGTGCGGATCGCCTTCTGCCGCTTCATCCCGGCCATTGCCCTCCACCGGCCGGGAGGTGCGATACGGCCGGTAAGCTGCGATCCCTGTGCGGCCCGGGCAGTACCGACCAGCATCAGTGCGGTCGCATACCGCCAGAGTGTATAATACTGCCGGCGAAGGGTGTACCCGATGAATTCATCGGCACGCGAGATGCTCCGGTATGCGTCATTACGCTCTGCGGGGGATGAAATATACCGGGTATTTTCCCCGATCCACTGGATGATGGTGTCGGGCGTATCGGCGACCTCGTACGAGAGGCGGAGAAGATCCGCATCGGAGGGTGCGCGGAAGAGGCGGGCGACGAGATCGAAGATGGTGGCACGCCCGTCCTTCCCGGACGTGGCGATCCCGCGTGTGTCGAGTGAGGGACTTCCGATTGCCGCGGCATAGAGCATGTTCACCGCCGCCCGCATATCACCTGATGCGGACTCCGCAATGGAAGAGAGCGCTTCCTCGTTGCAGCCAAGCCCTTCACTCCTGCAGATATGCCTGAGGCGGGGCACGATGGAACGTGCCGGAAGGGCCTTGAACTGGATCGGTTCGCACCGTTTCTTGAGGTCCTTCGGGATGGCAAAGAGGTCGTTTGCAATCAGGATAATGGGATGAAGCGATCCCCGGATCAGGTCTCCAATCGCCTTCGCCCCTCCCCTGTCCGACGTGCCGTGGAGATTATCCGCTTCATCGAGAATGATGAGTTTGCGCTGCGCTCCCGAGAGGCTCGCCGTCATGCTGCTGGTGCCGGCGATCCGTTCGATGGCACCTTTCGTCCGCTGGTCGCTTGCATTGAGTTCGATGGTTTCCCATTGCATATCGCGGGCAAGTGCATGGGCTGCGGATGTCTTGCCGGTGCCGGGCTTCCCGTAGAGGATAAGTGGTTTGCTGCTCCGTGTCCATTCTCGCGCCCAGTCGACAATCCGGCGGATTGCAGCCCCGTTTCCAACAATATCCGGAAGATGCAGGGGCCGGTATTGTTCCGTCCAGTCCATTACGTACCTGATAGAACTGCCACGGTCAAAAAGCCGTTGGCTCTCTTTCGGTACAGAGAAGAAAGACCAAACAAATAGATTATCTTTCATGGGACGCAAATACAACTCTATCAAACGGACACATTGGTGGTAATGTGGCAGATACTTGTTCCACAGAATTCATAGCAAAGGCCGTGCGGGAGTATGCCGGTGTGACCCGGAAGAGTTCCATAGGCCGTATCATCAAGGGGTTGCGGATCGACGCGCCGAACGTGATAGCGTCGTTCGGTGAAGACGCAGCCCTCATTCAAAACAATGACGAGGGCCTCCTTCTTGCTGCAGACGGTATCTGGAGCAAACTCATGGAGGCGGATCCCTACTGGGCCGGATACTGTTCGGTGCTTGTTAATATCCATGATATCGCTGCGATGGGAGGGAAACCGCTTGCCCTCGTCGACGTTCTCTCCGTCGCAAGCGAGACCATCTGTCACGAGGTGTCGAAGGGCATGCTCGATGCCTCCCGCCAGTTTGGTGTTCCGATTGTCGGGGGGCACCTGCATCCCGACACACCCTATAATGTCATCGATGTTGCGATTCTCGGGATTGTCAGGATGGACGCGGCGATCTTCAGCCATACGGCCGGAACCGGCGACCGGGTGATCGCGGCAATCGATCTGGACGGCCGTGTACACCCTTCCTGTATTCTCAACTGGGATTCGGTGACCATGAAGTCGGCCGAAGCGGTCCGGAAGCAGATCGATGTGCTTGCCGGCCTCGGGCGCGACCGTCTCGTTACCGCAGGCAAGGATATCAGCAATCCCGGCCTGATCGGAACGCTCGGGATGCTCCTCGAGATGAGCGGCAAGGGTGCGGTACTGGATCTCGATACGATACCGAAGCCGGATCTGAAGGAGATCGGAATAAGTTTTGACCACTGGGTGCGGATGTACCCCGGCATGGGATTCGTTCTGACGGCACGTCCCGAGCATGTCGCCGAAGTCTGCCGCCGGTTCGAGGAGGCGGGAATGGCCGCGAACGATATCGGTTTTGTCGACGATAGCCGGAACCTGACCGTCACATACAAAGGAGACGCATCACCGGTTTTTGACCTCAGCAGGGAAGGCATCATGCGGATATTCAACGGAGGGGAGGTGCAACAGCCGCATGATAGTGGGGATCGGTGCAATATCTAACCCTGAAACGGTGATTTCTGCCACAGCCGGATTGCCCGAAGAGATTTCTCTCCGGTTCTATCTCACTCCCGGACAGGCTCCGGTCATCCCCCCCTATGCCGAAGCGGTCTCCGGACCCGACCCCGGACTCCTGATGGTTTCCGATCTGGCTGCGGGGCGTATCGATGCCGCAGTCAGGGGGACTCTTCCGGCAGGCAGCACGCTTTCCGCCCTGAAGGAGGTCTGCGGGGCCGATCATCTCGAACGGGTGGCGCTCCTTGAGACGGCATACGGCGTGAGGTTCCTCCTCGCCCCTGTCGGTATCGACGAGGGCTGGACTGTGGCACGGAAAGTCGCCCTGATTGCGAAGGCACGGACCCTTGCACGGCGGATTGGCATTGATGATTCGGTCGCCGTCCTGTCCGGGGGAAGGATGGGCGACATCGGAAGGCATCCGCAGGTGGACCGGAGCCTCGCCGATGCGGAACTCGTCGCCCGCCTCACCTCGTCCGTCCATTCAGAGATACTTATCGAGGATGCTGTCGGATCGCACGGGGTGATCATAGCACCGGACGGGATTTCCGGGAACCTGATATTCCGTACGCTTGTTTTCCTCGGAAAGGGGGCCGCACATGGGGCTCCCGTGGTAAATATCAATAAAATATTTGTAGATACTTCGCGCGCTTCATTAAATTATTCCAATGCGATATTGCTTGCCGCAACGCTGGCTAAATGCAAAAAAACCCATTAAACTGGTTAAAAATTAATTCTGGCTGCAATATGTCCTGCTTATTGGGTTCTGGCTTGAATACGGGGGATGGATACCGGATCTCTTCATCTGATACTCAAATGGCATGTTTCGCCAATTTTTGAGTCGGAATCCCGAAATGTTTAAATATTAACTGATATATTTTCTTTTGAGGTGGAATTAAAATGGCTGATCTACCAATTGCTGCAGTAGTTCGTATTGCAAAGAAAAATGGTGCAGAGCGTGTCGGCAGTGATGCAGCAGAGGCACTCGTAAAGGCCGCTGAAAGCTACATCGCAAACCTGACAAAGGAAGCAAACAAGCTCGCCATGCACGCCGGAAGAAAGACGATTAAAGAAGAAGATGTGGCAATGGCGGTTGAATCCGCCTGAACACTCTTATTTCTTCTCAGAACACACCTTTCGTACTCGGGATATCATCTCTTTTACCGTCAATTGCCGTTGCATTTGCGAGAGCGATGCCGAATGCCTTAAAAGCGGCTTCGCATGCATGGTGATCGTTTGCCCCGCGTATACTGATGTGGGCGGTCATGCCGGCATTGATGCACAGGCTGTAGAAGAAGTGCTCGAACAGATCGCCGGGAACCGATCCGCCGAGAGGGATGTCCGAGAACGCGTCCTCCCAGACAAGATATCCCCTGCCTCCCCAGTCGAGGGTGACCGTGGCAATCGCCTCGTCCATCGGAACGGCCGTGTGGGCAAACCGTCGGATGCCTCTCCCGTCTCCGAGTGCGTTTTTCAGTGCGGTTCCGAGGACGATACCGGTATCCTCCACCGTATGATGGCTGTCGATCGGGAGGTCGCCGGTTGCTTTCACCCAAAGGCCTATGCGGCCGTGCCGCCCCATTGCGCAGAGCATGTGGTCGAAGAACGGGATGCCGGTTGTTACGGCCACGTCCCCGTCTCCGTCCAGATCGATGCGCACCTCAACATCAGTCTCCTGTGTTTTCCGACTATACAAACCTGTTCTCATCGTATCGCCTCCAGTGCCTCGCAAAGGGCAATATTCCCGCTGTAGAGGGCGGATCCGAGCACCGCCCCGGCCACACCCATGTGGTTGAGGGCGGTGATGTCGTCGATGCACGTGATTCCCCCGGCAGCAACGACCGGAAGCCGTGTGTGCGCCACCAGCCTTCGTACGGGTTCGGGGTCGATTCCCTGCAAAAGCCCCTCCACGTCGACGTTGGTGAAGAGGAGGGACCCGGCGCCGAGGTGTTCGAATTTCTCTGCCCAGAGAAGGTAGTCCCCCGCCCGCTCCGTCCATCCCTCGACCACGATCTCTCCGCCGCGTGCATCGACACCGGCCATGACGGAGGATGAGCCGTGCGCCTCTGCAAGATCCCTGATGCTCTCCGGGTGGCGGATGGCGAGCGTACCGAGGATGACCCGGTCCACACCGAGGGCGAGCCAGGCTTCGGCATCCTCCACGCTCCGGATCCCTCCGCCGAGCTGGACGAACACACCGGTCTCCGACACGATCCTGCGAATCTGTTCCGCATTTTCCCGGGCATTGCCGAATGCACCGTCGAGGTTGATGATATGAAGGGAGCTCGCGCCCTCATCGAGCCACCGGGTTGCGCATGCAAGCGGATCCCCGTAAAACCGTGCATTCTCCCTGACTCCCTGTACAAGCTGGACGCATCGTCCCCCGAGGATATCGACGGCAGGGAATATTTCCATCAACGTCACCTGATTATGCGGTCAATCGGCATGACAAGGATATCTCTCGCACCCGCTTTCTTCAGCAGGCTGATGAGCTGATAGATCCGCTCTTCCGCCACGACGGCGTGCACCGCCACCAGATTTTGGTCGGATGCGACGTCCATTACCGTCGGGCCCGACAATCCCGGCAACACCGTTTTGACCTCATCGAGTGCCTCACGATGAACATTCATCATTACATATGCCTGTCCCTGCGCACGAATCACGCTCTCGAGGGCGAGCCGGAGCTCCTCGATCTTTCCTGCATGAGATGTCATGCTGTCCGGGTTGGCGATAAGGATCGTGCAGGACTCGAGGATCGTATCAATTACCCTCAGGCGGTTTGTCCGGAGCGTATTGCCCGAGCTTGAGAGATCCACAATTGCATCGGCGATGCCGAGGTAGGGAGTCGCCTCGCACGCTCCGCCGACCGGGACTATCGTTACATGGAGGCCGAGGCCCGAAAAATAGCCGCGGGTGATGGCGGGAAATTCGGTCGCGATCTTTGCACCGTCCAGATCGCGTGGGTTGGCGACGCCTGCATCGTCGGGCACCGCAAGGACAAGTGTTGCGGCACCGATGCCGAGGTCGAGCAGTTCGGTGACGGTTGATCCCCGC
>LKUD01000058.1 GCA_001412355.1 Methanoculleus sp. SDB | reverse complement strand
TTTTTGAGACCGATGGAAAAAAAGGATTATTACGAAACGCTGGGCGTCACCAAAGAAGCGTCGCAGGATGACATTAAAAAGGCATTCCGGCAGCTTGCACGTAAGTATCACCCGGATCTTAACAAAGGGAGCAGAGAAGCAGAGGAAAAGTTCAAGGAGATAAATATTGCCTACCAGGTACTGAGCGACCCGCAGAAGAAGGCCGAGTACGATCAGGTGGGACACGCGGCGTTCAAACCCGGGGACTTTTCCGGGTACCGGACCCCCAGTTACGACGATCTGTTCCGCGACTTCGGGTTGGGCGATATCTTTGATGTGTTTTCCCGGGGTGTCGGAAGAGAACGAAGCCGGGCGGGCGCGGATCTCAGGTATGATATCGAAATCTCTCTCACGGACGCATTCTACGGTACGAAAAACACCCTCGAGGTTCCCCATTTTTATGAGTGCGGTACCTGCCACGGCACCGGCGGACAGCCCGGTTTTACCCGGGAGTGCCCCACCTGCAAGGGGACCGGCGAGGTCCGGCAGGTGCAGCGGAGCGGCCGGCGGCAGGTGATGACCATCGCCCCGTGCCCCGACTGCAGGGGACGGGGAACGATCATCGAAAAGGCCTGTGAAACCTGCGGGGGCAGAGGGACGATACGAAAAACGCGACGCATTGACCTATCCATCCCCCGTGGCGTGGAAGACGGCCGGTTCCTGCGAATTGCCGGTGAGGGCGAGCCGGGAAGCGAGGGGGGTCCGCCGGGTGACCTGTATGCCGTCATCCATATCCGGAAACACCCGGTATTCGAACGGCTCGGTGCCGATCTCCAGAGCACGACGGCTATCGGGCTCGGCATCGCGCTTCTTGGCGGCGAGATCACCGTGCCGACGCTCACCGGAACGGCCTCCCTGATCATACCGCCGGGGAGCCAGAGCCATACCCTCTTTCGCCTCAGGGGACAGGGAATGCCTCACCTGAATTCAGACAGGCGGGGCGACCTGCTTGTCAGAGTGGTGGTGAAGATACCCGGAAAACTGACGAAAAAACAGGAAGAGCTGGTAAAAGAGGCCTTTCCGGTGAAATAAATCTCCCGCAGGGCATCTCAACACTGTTTTTAATAATGCATTCTCACCAGTACCGGGACGACGTGAGTGTATGGAAGACCAGTTTGCCGCAATGATCGCCTACGTGCAGTCGGCGTTTCGGGAGTCGGGATCCCACGGATTCGATCACGTCCTCCGGGTCACGCTACTCTGCGAACGGCTGGGTGCGGATGAGCAGGCGGATATGCGGATCCTGCTCCCCGCAGCGTTGTTTCACGATATCGGCCGGCCTGCCGAGGAGGCGACCGGGATACCCCACGAGGAGGAAGGGGCCCGGATTGCGGAGCGGTATCTCCGGTCGGTACGGTACGACGACGCGCGTATCCCGGCGATTGTCCACGCCATCCGCACGCACCGGTTCAGGTCGGCGGCGATACCGGAAACCCCCGAGGCACGGATTCTCTCCGACGCGGACAAGCTGGATGCAATGGGGGCGGTCGGGATTGCCCGGACGTTCATGCAGGCCGGGGAGCGCGGCGGTGACATGACCGACGCCGCCGGCCATATCACGGAGAAACTGCTCCTGCTCCGGGACCGGCTGTATACTGCGAGCGCCCGGCGCATGGCACAGGAGCGGCACGCGGTGCTGGTCGCTTTTCTTGCGGCCCTCACCGATGAGCTGGCGGTACCCCCGCCGCCCCGGGCTCCTCCCTGACCGGGAGGCGGGACAGCCCCGACCCCGCAGGCCTCCGGACACGGGAATGTCGTGACGCACGCACCGATGCCGGCGGGATGCACGGCTTCGCGACAGGATACGGGCGGCATGTGAGATGTATGCTATTGCCGGAATCGCGGGAGTTCGATGATAGAACCGGTTGGTTCGCTATCGCGGCCTTCCGCTCATGCATGCGCGAAATGCCATGGCTCCGGGGAGAGGGGTGGAGGCGGCAGGCCGGGCTTCCCCCCTATTTGCCGGTAATCCGGCGCATGTCATTTCTTCCGGCCCGGAGCACCGGATCGTCGGGGGAGAGGGCGAGGGCTTTTTCGTATGCGTCGCGTGCCTCGTCGAAACGGCCCAGTTCCCGGAGCGTGCAGGCGAGGCCGCCCAGGATGTAGACATTCTTCGGATCGGCGGCGTGGGCGCGGCGATAGGCGTCGGCCTCCTCCTCCCGCCGCCCGAGTGCGGCAAGCGCATGTCCCTTGTTGAAGAGGATGCCTGCCTTTTCCGGCTCGTGTTCGAGCGCCCGGTCATAGTGACCGACGGCCTCCTCCCAGAGCCCGAGATCGGAAAGCAGGTTGCCGATATTGTTCAGGACGCGGGTGTCCGCCGGATCACGGCGGAGCGCCTCGCGGTACGTGGCGAGCGCCTCGTCGGGGCGGCCGAGTGCGGAGAGCACGTACCCTTTGTTGGCATACACCGCTGCGTTGTCCGGCTCGGCGGCAAGCGCTTTTTCATAGGCCGCGAGCGCCTCCTCCTCCCGCCCGAGGTCGGAGAGCAGGTTACCCATGTTGGTGAGCGCCATGGCATTGTCGGGCTCCTCGTCGAGCACCCGCTCAAAGAGGGCGAGCGCCTCCTTCTCGCGCCCGAGGTTCCTGAGTACGTGAACGGCATTATTCAGCGCGACATCGGCAAGCAGCGGATTTTCCGGCCGGAGATCGATGACTTTTTTGAATTCGGCAAGCGCCTCCTCTTCGCGCCCGGACTGTGCGAGTGCGTTGCCGATGCGGTTGCAGGCGGCGAGGTATTCGGGGTCCGTGGCCCGGATCTGCCGGTAGGCCTCGATCGCTTCCTCATACTTTCCTTTCTCAAGCAGGGCATCGCCCCGTTTCTCCCATTCCCCGGAATCCGGCACGGCGGACTCCTGAATCGTCGGCGGCATGGTTCTCACGGGGGTGTATGGGCACCGGGGCACTTCAAGGTGACGCCCGCGGACGGCTCGGGCACCCCGCATCCCAATCACGTTCTGCCGCTTCCGAACCGGTCCGGGTCCGTGAAAACATCGACGATGACAGGACGGTTCAGTGCCATCGCCCTCTCGATCGCCGGGCCGAGGTCCCCGGGCCGCTCCACCCGGATGCCGACTCCGCCGCACGCGTCGGCATAGGCGGCGAAGTCGGGATTGAGGAGATCGGTCGCGTAGTTCTCGTACTGCTCCATCATTTGCTCCACCCGGATCATGGCGAGCTGCCGGTTCGAGAGCACGACGACCACCATGGGAAGATCGTACTTGACGGCGGTCACGAAATCGGCCATCGCCATCGCAAACCCGCCGTCTCCGGTGATACAGAAGACGGCTTTGTCGGGATACGCGCATTTTGCCGCGATGGCGGCAGGGAAGCCGAACCCCATCGTGCCGAGATAGCCGGACATGGCGAACCGCTGGTGCTTCATCCGGAAATTGCGGCCGAACCACCACTGGTTTTCGCCCACGTCCAGCGTGATGACGGCGTCATCGGGAATCAGCGCGGAGAGCACCTTCATGATATAAGGCGGGCGTATCGGGACGGCGTTTTCGTCCGCCTCGCGGTCGGGGTGCGCCCGCCACTCCTCTTTCATCGCGGCGATGCGCTCCCGCATGCCCTCCTCCGGCTTCGGCTCAAGGAGAGGGAGGAGGAGCGGGAGGAGGTGCACGCAGTTGCCCCACAGAGGGATGCAGTCGGCGTTCATACCGAGTTTGACGGGATTCGTGTCGACCTGCACGATCTTTTTGTCGAGCGGAACATTGGTGAATTTCGAAAAGCCGACACCCAGTGTGATTAAGAGATCGGCATCGGTGACCAGTTTCCGTGCATGGGGCGACCCGACCGATCCGAGGATTCCGATGAGCCATTCATGGTTATCGGGGAGGATGCCCTTGGAGCGGAACGTGGTGACGATGGGCGCCCGAAGGGTGGCGGCGAGGCGGACGACGTCATCCGCCGCCCGGTGCGCTCCCCATCCGGCGATGATCACCGGACGGCGGGCGGCATTGATCGCCTCCGCCGCAGCGCGAAGGCCGCGTCCGGCGGGCACAACGGGGAAATCCCGGATGCATGTTTCACGCGGGCTGTGGGGTGCGCTGAGGGGCATTTTCTGGATGTCGTTCGGGACCGACAGCTGGGCGACGCCTTCGTGGAGGGACGCATATTTCAGCGCCTTCGTGAGCAGCAGGACCGCCGTCTTCCGATCGTAGATCGTGTTGTTGTAGACGGTGACCGGCCGGAAAAAGGCGTCCTGGTCGATCTCCTGGATGCCGCCCGGCCCGGTGTACTGGGTTTTCACCTGCCCGTTGATGGAGAGCACCGATGCGTGATCCTCCTTCGCGTCATAGAGGCCGGTCGCAAGGTTCGTCGCACCGGGCCCCGCGATCGTGAGGCAGGCGGCGATGTTGCCGGTGAGCTTGTGGTATGCGGATGCCGCCATCGCCGCGTTCTCTTCATGGCGGACCACGATGTACCGCATGCTATGGTTCCTTCGGACGGCGTCGACAAGCCCGAGGGACGACGTTCCGGGCAGGCCGAAGATCAGGGAGATCCCCCATGCCGCCATCTCGGCGATCAGCACGTCGGAAACCGTCGTATCCGCCGTTTCGTGCACCGCCTCCCGGAGGACGGGTTCGAAGACATTCTTTCCCGAGCCGCAGACAGGGCATTTCCAGTCGTCCGGCAGGTCCCCGAATCGCGTGTGCAGGGGAGTGTCCGTCGCCGGCTCGCCGGCCTCCTCGTCGTAGACATAGCCGCAGACACTGCATTTCCATTTTGTCACCGCCCGTGCCGGTCCGGTATCCGCTCCTTCGGGGAGCGGTGCGAAAGCGCTCCTGTCCGCCCCGCAGACGGGGCATCGCCAGTCCTCCGGCAGATCCCCGAATCGCGTACCCGGCGGGGTATCCATCGCCGGTTCACCCCGCTCTTCGTCATAGACATAGCCGCAGATGCTGCATTTCCATTTCGCCATAGAAATCTCCCGCCCCGCGATCACCGGTTTTCCGGGGATTCGGGGTCTGCCATAGGGGGAAGTGGGAAGGAGCGATCATAAAAAAGTATTGCCGCCGGATACGCGGTCAGGCAACAAACCGGGCGCACCCGCACGCCACCGCCTCGGCCCTCACGGCTTCGGCGACCGCCCTTGTGACCCCCTTGTCCAGCACGTTCGGGAGGATGCGGGACCGGTTCGGTTTTGCCACATAGTCGGCGAGGGCGTGGGCGGCAGCGAGCTTCATCTCGTCGGTGATGCGGGAAGCGCCGGCATCAAGGGCGCCCCGGAAGATCCCGGGAAAGGCAAGGACGTTGTTGATCTGGTTCGGGTAATCGCTCCGCCCGGTGCCCACCACCGCGGCGCCGCCCGCGTGCGCCTCCTCCGGCATGATCTCCGGCACGGGATTGGCGAGAGAGAGAACGATGGGGTCCGGTGCCATCGTCCGCACCATCCCGCGGGTGACGAGTCCCGGGGCCGATACGCCGATGAAGACATCCGCACCGGCCATCGCATCGGCCAGGGTTCCGGTGCGGTTTTCGGTGTTCGTCTCGTGGGCGAGGATGTACTTGTGGTAGTTTTCGAAGAGGTCGTCGCGCCCCCGGAAGATGATGCCCTTTCTGTCGCAGACGATGAGGTCCCCGACCACGATGCATGCCTTGTTCCTGATTCCGAGGCATTTCAGCAGCCGGGCGATGGCATACCCGGCGGCACCGGCACCGCTGACGGCAATTCTGAGATGGGTGAAATCCTTTCCCGTCGCCCGGCAGGCGTTGATGAGCGCGGCAAGCACCACGACCGCGGTCCCGTGCTGGTCGTCGTGCATGACCGGGATGCCGATATCCTGCAGCTCCTCCTCGATCGCAAAGCACCGGGGCGCCGCGATGTCCTCGAGGTTGATGCCCCCGAAGACGGGTGCGATGTTTTTAATCTCCTCGACGAGGTTCTCGTCCTGCGAATGGAAACAGATGGGAAATGCGTCGATGCCGGCGAATTCCCTGAAGAGAATTGCTTTGCCTTCCATGCCCGGGATTGCGCCGTACCCGCCGATATTTCCGAGTCCGAGCACCGCGGACCCGTCGCTGATGACGGCGACCGAATTCCCCTTGAGGGTATAGCGGAATGCGCGATCCGGTTCTTCGGCAATCTTCCTGGACACCTCGGCCACGCCCGGCGTATAGGCGAGGCTCAGGTCATGGCGGGTGTGGATCGGGATCTTTGACCGTACTTCCAGTTTTCCCCGGTGCCGCTTGTGAAGGGCAAGCGATTCTGCGTATATATCGTTCAGGCCGGACATCTCTCCTCCTTATGTTTCTCGTGTCGGGAACGGGACAGAAGAGCCTGAATTCCGCTATCCTTTTCCCTGACCGTGCCTATTGTGTCGTGTGGACATAAACGTTGGCGACCAGAAAATCTTCGCACTGGATGATCCGCTCGGGATGGAGGGGGCGGGAAAAAAGGCGGAGGAGCTGAAAGGGCAGGCATTCGGGACCCTGGACAAACTGCTTTTCCTCTCGCGGAACGACGAGACACACCTCCGGTACATCGAAAAACGGTACGAACCCTTCTGGCACCTGCACTACAGCACCCATATTGAATACGAGCGGCAGCAGAGGTATGCTTTCGAGGTCGGTCCTGTCGTGCAGACGGTCGTCATCGACGGGCGGGAGTACCGCCCCCGGTCCGGGAAATGTACCCTACAGGGCCTTGAGCGCTGCGTCGAGGACCTGTCGGCCGCGGCGTTCGTGGATGCCGTGACCGGTGGGCACCGCACGTTCGCCCGCCATGTCGCCGCTTCGCGTACCGGTATTTCCGGGACCGAAGAGCTGGAAAGCGGGGATGCCATCGTCGTTCCGCCCAGAGTGAAGGCGTCGTCCCTGACCCGCACCATTATCGCCGGGATGCTGCGTCCCGTCACGGCGGATCATATTGCGGTCGAGAAGATCCTGATCGATACCCTGCATCTCTATTTCCGCCCCGTCTATGCGTTCGAGTACTTCTGGCCGTCGAAACAGAAGACGGCCACACTCGAGCTTGATGCCGTCACCCTGGAATTCCGGCACGGCGGCGTCACGCTGAAGCAGAAAATGCGCGAGGTCTTCTCCGAACACGATCTCTTCGATCTCGGTGCGGATGTCGTCGATCTCATCGTGCCGGGCGGAGGGATAGCCGTCAAACTCGCGCGAAAAGTCGCGAAGAAGTGATGCGGTGATGGACGGAAAAGGAACGGAAGGGAGGAAAGCGACACCGGTTTCCGGGATTCTCCGCTGCTTCCTCGCACTGGCGGCCGTCATCGCGGTGTGCGGGTGCATGACGGGCATCGGCACACCGGAGCAGGTGCTCTCCGGAACGGGGACAATCACGTTCGTCCCGGAGGACGGCGGTTTTTACGGCATCGTGACCGAAGACGGTACCCGCTACCGCCCCCTGAACCTCGATGATCCGTACCGGGCGCCGGGCGTGCGGGTGATCTTTGCCGGGAAGGTGCGGTCGGACAGGATAGGTATCGGGCAGTGGGGCCTGCCGGTGGATCTCATTACGATACGGCCCGCCGATCCCGGTGCACGGGCGCTGAACGATTCCGCAGATGACGGTACTCTCACGCTCTTCGGACGGATCATCGCTCCCGGGGACGGGGGATATGCAATCCTCGGCGACGACGGCACCGTCTATCTCCCCGATCACATCGATCCCGTGTATCGGAAAGAAGGGTTGTATGTAGTTTTTTCCGGAAACCTAACGGATTCCGGCAATGATTCCGGTGCGGGCGGGACGGGGGTGGCGCTTCTTGAGATTGCCCCCGCGGAGACACCGGCGCCGCCCGTCACACAAGCCTGACGGCGGTGCCGTACGCAAGCAGCTCCGCCGCCCCGGCCATGGTTGCCGCTGTCGTGAACCGTACGGTGACGACCGCGTCCGCACCGAGCCGCTGTGCCTCGTTCACCATCCTGTTCACGGCCTCCTGCCGCGCATCGGAGAGCATTTCGGTGTACTCCTGCAGTTCCCCGCCGACGACGCTCTTCAGGCCGGACATGATGTCCTTGCCGATATGCTTCGACCGGACGGTATTGCCGAAGACGATACCGAGTATTTCCATCTCTTTTCCGGGTATTTCGCTGGTTGTGGTCAGGATCATGGTTTATTCTCCAGAATCTCTTCTATCGCCGCTTCACGCCCCCGGAAGAGAATCAGGGCGATTCCGATGATGATGAGGGGAACGGCAATATATAAAATGGCACCGAGCGGGATCGGGTATGCGGCCTGAAGGACAGGGATGAGAATAATCCCGGTGATGATAAGCCCGATTCCCCATTTCACCTCGCTCTGCATGAATCTGTTTTCGCATACCGTGCTGTTAATGGTTCTGGTGCCCGTGGCGTCGTGCGTCGGGGGCCGTAACAACATTATAACAAATGATTTTATTAAAGTGATTTAAAATTTAATATTGTAATAACATTTCATACAGAATAGAAATTCCTTAATAATATCGTAACCTTTTGTGTTTATTGATGTGATTTCCATGAGAAGTACCACTGTTTATGGACTTGGAACAATGCTGCTCATCGTGGCGATAATCGCCGTCTGCGGCTGTACCGGTGCCGGTTCGGCACCGGCATCGTCACAGGAGAGCGGAGAGATGCTAACGATTACCGATTCCCTCGGCCGGACGGTCACGGTGCCGAAAGATCCCGCAACGGTCGTCTGTTCGGGATCGGGATGCCTGCGGTATCTCACGTACCTGCAGGAGCAGCATCGCATCGTGGGTGTCGATGACATCGAAATCCAGGAAACCGTCTTTGACGCCCGCCCGTATGCCCTTGCGAACCCGCAGTTCCGCACTTTTCCCATGATCGGCGAATTCCGCGGCGCCGATGACCCGGAAAAGATCGTCGCCCTGGCGCCTGATGTCATCTTCAAGACGTACGTGGAGTCGGCGGATGAAGCGGACGAACTCTCCGCAAAGACCGGTGTGCCGGTCGTTGCCCTTGCATACGGCGATCTCGGAACCTACCGGGAGGATATGTATGCCTCGCTCCGGCTGATGGCGGAGGTGCTTGATGCGGAGGAGCGTGGCGAGGCTGTCATCGCGTTCTTCGACGAGCGTATCGCCGATCTCGATGAGCGAACCGCGGATATTCCTGCCGACCAGCAGAAAACCGTCTATATCGGTGGTATCGCGTACCGCGGGCCGCACGGGTTCCAGTCAACCGAACCGCTCTACCCCCCGTTCCTCTTCCTTGATGCGAACAACGCCGCCGCCGAAGCCGGGACCACCCATGCGGATGTCGCGAAGGAGAAGATTGTCGAATGGGACCCCGACATCCTCTTCGTCGACCTCTCCACCCTGCAGACCGATCCCTCTGCTATCGACGAACTGGGTACCGATCCGGCCTATCTCGGGCTCACGGCCGTAAAAGCGGGCGAAGTCTACGGTGTCCTCCCGTACAACTGGTACACCCAGAACCACGGTTCGGTCATCGCGGACGCCTATTACATCGGGACGGTGCTCTATCCCGACCGGTTTGCCGATGTGGATCCGGCGGCCGAGGCCGATGAGATCTATACGTTCCTCGTCGGAGAACCGGTGTTCTCCGAAATGAACGAGTTATTCGGCGGGTATGCCTTTACCCCCCTCTCCACGGCACCATAAGAATGGGAAACGCGAGTACCATGCAGCATTTACCGACAACCACCGTTCCGGCACGCCGTGCCGGAACCCGGGGCGTGGCAGGCCGTGCATCTGGCTGACGGCGAGATCCCGGCGGCATACCGGGCATATACCGGGAGGAAGATCTCGTGGTGTATCGGGGGGATTCTTCTCCTGATCCTCCTGCTCGTCGTATCGATATCGGTCGGCGCCTGCAGGATACCCGTCGACGACGTCGTCCGTGCCCTGGTAGGCTTCGAAACACTACCGAAGTGGCGGGTCATCGTCTGGAACATACGGCTCCCTCAGGCGCTCACTGCCGTTGTTGCGGGAGCGGGGCTTGCCGTGTCCGGCGCCGCGATGCAGTCAATACTCAGGAACCCGCTCGGATCCCCGTTTACTCTCGGGATATCGCATGCGGCGGCATTCGGGGCGGCGTTCTCGGTCATCGTCCTCGGCACCGGAACCATGCACAGTACGGGTGCCGATGCCGTCGTGCTCGACAATCCCTATATCACGACAATCATAGCGTTTCTTTTCTGCATGATCGCAACCGGCATCATCCTGCTGATTGCAAACATCCGCGGTGCGTCACCGGAAGTGATGGTGCTCGCCGGTGTCGCCATCGGCTCGCTGTTCACCGCCGGAACGATGTTTCTCCAGTATTTTGCCGATGACGTCCAGCTGGCCGCGGTCGTCTTCTGGACGTTCGGTGATGTCGGTCGGGCTGACTGGAGCGAACTCGGGCTCCTGTCCGTCGTCACCCTCGCGGCAATCATCTACTTCACCTGCCACCGCTGGAACTACAACGCGATCGATGCCGGTGACGAGACGGCGAAGGGGCTCGGCGTCCGCGTGGAAAGAGTCCGCCTCTTCGGGATGCTTGCGGCATCGCTGGTCACCGCGGTCACGATAGCGTTCCTCGGGATTATCGGGTTCGTCGGCCTCGTCTGCCCCCATATGGTGCGCAGGGTCATCGGCGACGACCACCGGTTCCTGATCCCCGGCTCCTGCATCGCGGGCGGGGTGCTGCTCCTTGCCTCCGATACGGCGGCGCGGCTGATGCTTGCCCCCCATATCCTTCCCGTGGCGATTCTCACCGCATTCTTAGGCGCACCGGTCTTTATCTGGCTGCTTTTGCGGGGGTACCGGCGATGATGCTCGATGTGGACGGCGTGGTGTTCGGGTACCGGAGCCGCGATGTGATCCGGGACATCGGGTTCCGTGTTTCCCAGCACGAAGTGCTCGCGATACTGGGCCCGAACGGTGTCGGCAAGACAACGCTGCTCAAATGCATGAATGCCATCCTCCGCCCGAAGGCGGGGACGGTGCTCGTCGATACGGAGGATATCATGCGGCTCGGGCAGCCCGAGATCGCAAAAAAGATCGGGTACGTCCCCCAGCGGTGCGAAACCGGCCGGCTCACGGCATTTGACGCGGTGCTGCTGGGAAGAAAACCGCATATCACGTGGAATGCGTCCGACCATGACATCCGGCTCGTCGAAGCGGCGCTCCGCCGGTTTGACATGGAGGCGCTCTCCCTCCGGTACATCGACGAACTGAGCGGCGGCGAACTGCAGAAGGTGAGCATCGCCCGGGCGGTCGTGCAGGAGCCGCGGGTCATGCTTCTCGACGAACCGACAAGCAGCCTCGACCTGAAAAACCAGATGGAGATTCTCCGGCTGATCCGCGGGGTGGTGCGGGGGCACCCCGTCTCCGCCGTGATGACCATGCACGACCTCAACCTCGCACTCCGGTATGCCGATGCCTGTATTTTCCTCAAAAACGGCACGATCTATGCCGCCAAACCACGCGACAAGGTGACGGCTGCCGATATCGAGGAGGTGTACGGCGTGCCCGTCTCCATCGAGACCTGCCACGGCCATCCGGTCGTCGTCCCGGTCGGGTGACCGGGATACACCTTTTTTTAACCGCGTGCCGATACCCCTGTATGCCCGCTCCCTATGAGGTTGCCGTTGCCCGGTGCGATTCGTATGACCCCGCGATTGTCAGGGCGGCGATTGAAGAAAGCCTTGCCCCGTTCGGCGGCATCGCGTCCGTCGCACGGGAAGGGAGCCGGATTCTCGTAAAGATCAACCTGCTGGCGGCCAGACGCCCGGAGAGTGCGGTGACAACCCACCCAGGAGTCGTCAGGGCGGTGATCCGTATGGTGCAGGAATGCGGCGCCGAGGCGATTGTCGGGGATTCGCCGGGCGGGCGGAACACCCCGGCTTCGTACCGGGCGCTGCTTAAAAAAACAGGCATTCAGGATGTTATCGAGGAGACCGGGGCGACCATGGCCTATTTCGACGAGCCCCGCATGGAACGGGTGTCGGACCGGTCGAGGACGTTTAAGAAATTTACCGTCACCGCGATGCTCGATTCGGTGGATGCGGTCATCTGCCTCCCAAAACTCAAGACCCACCAGTTCACCCTGTTCACGGGCGCCGTCAAACTGCTTTACGGGTATATCCCCGGCGTCATCAAGGCGGAGTACCACCTCCACGCCGGCCGGGACGTCACCACATTTGCGGAGCTGCTCCTCGACCTGCATGACACGTTTCCGCCCGACCTGACCATCATGGATGCGGTCATCGGCATGGAAGGCACCGGCCCCCAGTCGGGAACGCCGCGGCAGATCGGCCTCATTCTAGCGGGCAGGAGCTGCCCCGCGATCGATTTCGCCGCCACCCGTATCGTCGGTCTCGATCCGCTTGCCGTGCCGACGATCCGGTGCGCCCGCGAGCGTGGTTCCGGGCCCGGCAGCATGGAGGAGATAACACTCCACGGCCCTCCGCTCGAAGACGTGCGGATATCCGGCTTCCGGCATCCCGCCGTGCGGAACCCCGGCAGGATTCCCCCCTTCCTCTTCGCAATCGCGGACAGGCTGCTCGCCGAACGCCCCGTCATCGATCCCGGCCGCTGTGTCCGGTGCGGTGTCTGTGCGGAAGACTGCCCGCCCGGGGCGATCCTGTTTTCCAAAGGCGCCATACCCGAAATCGACTACGGCCGCTGCATCAGGTGCTTCTGCTGCCAGGAACTCTGCCCCTCCGGTGCCGTGGATGTTAAAACGCCTGTTCTCCGGCGGATCATCGGCTGAACCATTCCCTTCCACCGGC
This sequence comes from Methanoculleus sp. SDB, assembly GCA_001412355.1. Classification (NCBI taxonomy): domain Archaea; kingdom Methanobacteriati; phylum Methanobacteriota; class Methanomicrobia; order Methanomicrobiales; family Methanomicrobiaceae; genus Methanoculleus; species Methanoculleus sp. SDB. Next base: position 32,950 of record LKUD01000058.1, on the reverse strand, counting down.
AGGTTCTTGAGCTGGCAGGCAGCAGTGCTCTGCAATGAGATGCTCGGTGATCACGCATCCCGCCTGTGCCCTCCATGATCTGCCGGGACACCCGGAGTCGCAGGAGCGCATCGCGATTGCCTGTTCGGGCGTGCCTGCCGGCACTCCCCGTCGTGAGGCGCGGATGGCGACGATCGAGGAGATCCGCCGTGTCCACCTGCCCGAGCACATCGCCCTCGTCCAAAACGCGTGCGACTGCTGCCCGGATGGTGATGTCAGGTTTTTAGACCCCGATACCTACATTACCCGGGATTCCTACGACATTGCCCGGTATGCGGCGGGAGCGGCCATCCAGGCCGTGGAACAGGCGCTCGACGGCACGCATACGCTGTCGCTGATGCGTCCCCCGGGCCACCACGCCCTCCCGCACCACTCGATGGGATTCTGCATCTTCAACAACCCCTCAATCGCGGCTGCGGCCGCACTGACCTCGGTCGACCGGGTGGCAATCGTCGACTGGGATGTCCACCACGGCAACGGCACGCAGTATATCTGGTACCATACCGACCGCGTCCTCTACCTTTCCGTGCACCATGGCGGAATATTTCCCGGGAGCGGCATGCCGTGGGAGACGGGAATCGGCCCGGGCGAAGGCTCTACCATCAACGTACCGCTCGAGGGCGGATCAACGGGGGCGGATTATGCCCATGTATTCACGGAGGTGTTTCTCCCCGCGATCCTGCGGTACCGCCCCGAAGCGCTGATCATCTCGGCAGGCCAGGATTCGCTGCACGACGATCTGCTCGGGGGAATGGCGCTGCTCCCTGGGGACTTCGGCATGATCACCGCGCTTCTCATGGATGCCGTCCGCCTCCCCGCCGCGATCGTGCTCGAAGGCGGCTACAGCCCGTCCGCAGGCGAAGCAATCCGTGCCGTCATCGATGCGCTCGGCGGCAGCAGGAATGCCGTTCCCGCCGGGACGCCGCACCCCGCCACCCTGTCGCTCGTGCGCCTGCTGGCGAAGCGAAACGATTAGCTTTTCAGGCGATATCCAGCGCCCGGAGCGTCTCCGGTTTCGGCACACCCTGTTCGTCCCAGCCCCGTGCCGCGTAATATGCCGGGAGGAGCTCGTCCCGCCGCCAGACTTCGCCGGCAGGCGGCCCCGAGCGCAGCGGAACGGTCAGGAAGCGGGCCGGGAGGGTGTCGTCGTCCCGGCCCAGCCCCGCCCCGATATTCCAGAGCTTCTGGAGGTTCCAGATGCGCTCGCCGATCCGGAGCAGCCCCTTTGCGTCGATATCCCGTCCGGTGACGGCGGCGACCATCAGGGCATACTCGGGCGCCCAGAGCACCCGTTCCGTAAAGATGCAGATCCCGGCCGCATCGATGGCGGCACCGAGATCCTGGAATTCCTTCGTCCATTCCGCCTTCCCCTCCGTCGCGTACGGGTCGAGTCTGACGGGCGAGCCGATCACCTCCGCGTACAGCATGTTCCCGTAGACGTGGCACCCGCCCCGGACGGAGGTCGCGTAGTTCAGGCCGAGCCCCTGCAGTCCTCTCGGATCATATGCCGGAAGCTCCTGCCCCTTCACGCTCATGGAGTACTCGGGTTGCCCGACGGAGGCGGCTGTGCGGTACGATCCCTCGGCAAGGAGATCCCCGATCCCCTCGCGGTACCCGATCCTCCGCACAATCCCGGCGAGCGCCCCGGCATCCCCGAACCGGAAGCCGGTGTCGAGATGGCCGTCTTCCGCAAGCTCCATGGCACAGGCGATGGTGGATCCCGTGGAGATCGTGTCGAGCCCGAGCTCGTTGCAGAGGTAGTTCGCCTCCGCAATCTTCGGAAGATCGTCGATGCCGCACGCCGGGCCCAGTGCCCAGATGGTTTCGTATTCCGGCCCCTCGCCCGACACACCGCCGGATTCGGTGATCCGCCCGCACCCGACGCTGCATGCATAACAGGGCTTTCTGCCTTTCAGCAGCGTTTCGGTCATTCGCTCTCCGGAGACGTTCTCCGCACCCTCAAACATCCCCTCCCGGAAGTTCCGGGTCGGCAGGATACCGAGCCCGTTTATCCGCGGCAGCACCCCCGCAGTTCCGTGTGTCCGGAGGCTGCCGGTGGTGAGGCCCGCCTCCTTCAGGGTGCGGAGGATCTGTCTCCCGACGTCGCGGGCACGCTCGGGATCGGCAACCCCGACCGTGCCGGTGCCCAGCACCGCCACCGCTTTTAAATTCTTCGCGCCCATCACGGCGCCGACTCCGCCCCGTCCTGCGGCCCGTCCCCCGTCGTTCATCACCGCCGCCATCCGGCACCGGCGTTCACCGGCGGGGCCGATCGCGGCCACCCGGATCCCCGCCTCCCCCGTATCGGCGGCAATCGCCCGGGCGGTCTCCCCGGTTCCCATGCCGTAATACGCGGACGCATCCCGGAGTTCCGCCTGTCCGTCGATGTACAGGTACAGGGGGGTCGGAGAGGCGCCGGAGATGATCACGGCATCATACCCGGCACGCTTCAATGCCGTGCCGAAAAACCCGCCGCTGTTTGCGGATGTGAGCGTCCCGGTCAGGGGGGATGCGGTGACCACGTCGTACCGTGCGCCGAGGGGCATGCCGCTCCCCGTGAGAGGGCCTGCTGCGAAAACGAGCACGTTGTCCGGAGCGAAGGGATCCGTCCCGGGCCTGACGCGTTCGCGCACCGCCGCAACGCCGAATCCCCGGCCGCCGAGATGGCGGTCCTTCCACACGGGGGGGAGGGGCGTGTCGGAAAGTGTTTTCCGGGAGAGATCCACGGCGAGAATCCTGCCTGCATAACCGTCCGGTGACATCGTACCGCCATATAGTCGCGATCCACCCATAAACTATCCGGCCTCACTTTCACCTCATCCGCGCCGGGGCCTTATCACTGCTGCCCGGACACTTCTGGTGGTGACATACCATGGGACGAAGTTTCGAGAGCATCAGGCTCGGGGTGAAGAACACGTCTGACCGCTGGATGCGGGCACGAAAGGCAATGAGAAAGGAGGACCAGAAATATGCAGAGCGGATTTCGGAGATGGCGAAGAAGCACGCGAGCGAGGGGTTCTATGCGTTTGACGATCCTCTCGAAGCGGCGGTCTTCTCCGTGCTTGTGGAGATACTGAAGGAGATCGAGCGGCAGGAGGACGGGAGCCCCCGTCCCGCCGGCCGGGAAGGGCAGACGGTCCTGCCCGCCCCTGCCGGGTAGGCGATCAGCGGCCGCCGGCCCCGCCACCGCCGAACCCGCCTCCGCCGCCGAATCCCCCGCCTCCGCCGAATCCTCCGCCGCCGGACGACGGGGGGGCGAAGGCGATGATGGGAACGAATGCAAGGTGCAGATTCGAGTAGAGCGGGACGCCAGCATCGCGTACGCTGATGTTGAGGTCCTTCATCGCCGCCTCCACTTTATCGCCGACACCGAGCGCCGTGCCGTACACGAGCCACTCGCCCCACATCCTGATATCGTCGGGAGAGTACTGGCGGATGAGGGCAAGGTCAGAGAGGAAATGCGCAAAAGCGTCCCACCGGAGCTTTTCCGCATACCCGTCGCCTTTCCAGTGGCCGAAAAGCGTGGTCGGGAAGAGTGCGGCGACGGCGACCTGGATGAGCACGACGGCAAAGAGCGCCACCGCCCCCGCAAGGAGCCGCACCGTGCCCGGTGAGAGCACAAGGAGCAGGATGGCAAGGCCGAGGGGTATTGCGCCGAGGAACGCGAACGGGAGCAGCTGCTGCCGTCCCTCGACAATGTACGTGCGGAGAATCGACCGGTCGGCCGTACCCATGAGCGCCGTGAGCGTCTGCTGGAACCGCATCGCCGTTGTCCGTGCCTGCAGCGAGTGCCGTGCCTTCCCGGCGAGCGCCGCAAATCCGCTCGTGTCAAGCCTCCCGTCCGTTGCGGCGTTCGAGATGAATGTCATGACGCGCCGTTCGTAGGAATCCGTGCCGGGAGCGTCGATCGCGTTGCTGTCGGGTATCGTGATAATCACGCCCGATCCGCCCTCTTTTTCCTCGATCCGCAGCATGCCGCGCCGGTGAAGATCGAGCAGTGTCGCCTGAAAGCCGTTTTCGCTGAAATCCCCTGCATCGCCCTGAAAGAGCAGGGTGACCTGCCAGGGTTTCAGTTTCGGGTTCGGGACGAAACTGAGAAACTCCGGAACCGTTACGTCTGCTTCCCGCCCGGAGCGGTACCAGAGCGCGGCAAGCAGGAACGGCACGGCAATGACGAGCAGCACGGCACACGGGGCGAGAATACCCGCGGCGGCGAAGGGTGCGCCGTAGAGAAGATTGGCCGATTCCGTCTGTGCGCGGATATCCGGAACGGAGGCGGGAAACCCGTACAGCTCGTCCTGCATGCCGGGAGCAAGCAGCAGTTCGATCTCGATGAGGTCGTCCTGCGGCGAGCTGCCGGAAACAAGAATCGTGTCTCCTGTCTGCGTGGCCGTCAGCAGGGGCGGGTGCGGGTAGACCGCCTCCACACCGCGGGCGGGAACGGTGATCGAAACACGGCGGTACGGGATGTGGCTGCGTGCGAACTGCAGGTTCAGGTGCACCGCTTCGGCATCGTATTCAATCGGAGGAGCGATGCGGAACATGTATTCAACGGTATAGGTGCCCGCACCGAAGTATGCAGGAAGATAGATGCCCGCCTCGTTTGCGAGCGCATGCTCCCGGACGAACGCCCGGGCGGCGTCGTCCCCTGCACCCTCCAGTATGACGTCGCCCCGTGCATCTTTCGCATACCCGATCACGCCGGCGGGGACCTGCATCCCGATATATTCGACGTGCGGATAATCCGCCGGCGCAAATACAAGGGAGGCATCCCAGGTACGGTAGAGCATCCGGTAGGTCCCGGCGGTTTTCACCTCGTAGGTGTACCGCTCGACGAGCGTCCCGTTGTCATGCAGCACCGCCTCGTAGGAGTCAACCGCCAGATCGCCTTCGAAGAGAGGCGGCACAACGGCCACGGCAGCGACGGCAAGGATGCCGAGGGCTGCGGTGATGATCAGAAGCAGAACAATCTGCCGCGTTTCGTTCACAGCCACACGCCTCTAGAACGCAATCTCGGGCGGCGTTTCGATCTCCTCGGAGAACTGCAGGTACTCCATCTTCTGAATACCGATGATTCCGGCGACGATATTCGAGGGGATGGTCTCGGTCATCGTGTTGGATTGCTGGGCGATATTGTTGTAGGTATAGCGCTGCCGTGCGATCTCCGCCTCGACCTCGCGGATGGCCGCCATCAGGTCGGCAACCGTCTTCGATGTCTTGAGATCGGGATAATTTTCAACAACGGCAAGAAGCCTGCCGAGGATTGAGCGTGATGCGGCTTCGACTTCGTTGAGATCTCCCGCACCCGCCGATCCGACACTTCCCCGCATTGCGGTCACTTTTTCGAGCGTCTCCTTCTCAAATGCCGCATAGCTCTTCACCGCCCCGAGCAGCTGGGAGATCATGTCAAGGCGTTTCTTCATGGCAACCCGGATCTGCCCGAGCGTAGCTTCGCCCGAGTTTTTCAGGCGGAAAAATCTGTTGTAGATGCTTACAAACCAGCCTGCCAGTACGACAAGCACGATGATGAGAACCGCAATGCCGATAAATTCAAGCATAATTATCACCTGATCCACGTATGTTCACCAGCCGGAGGAAAGGCTCCGGAACCTGATGTATCTATCACACTATACCGGCAGACGAATGCATATACCTTCTGGAGTCAGTCTTCTTTCCGCTTCCTCAGCATCCGGGTCTGGATCCCGCGAACCGCCTCGCCGGCCATATCGGCGACTGCCTCGCTCCGGTCTTTCATGAGGCGCCGGAGATGCGGCAGCGCCCGGGGATCGCCGATCTGCCCGAGCGACCAGGCGGCTTTCAGCCGCACCCGCCAGTCGTCGTCATGAAGCCGTTTGATGAGCGGTTCGACGGCACGTTCGTCTCTCATCCGCCCGAGCGCCTCTGCAGCCCCCCACCGGTACGGCGCTTCGTCATGGTCCAGGGCGGCTATGAACAATTCACGGCGTTTTTCCTGTTTTGCGCGCCGTCTGCCGGTTTCGTCCCCGTCATCCGTCATTCCCGTCACACCCATCTGCAGGCACACAGCCGCCGCATCCAACGATACGGTTTCCGCGGTAATATGCCATGCAAATGTTGATATAGAGTTAAAAAACAATTTCATATGACACGGAAGCGGTCAGGATTTTTCTCAATGGGATTTTTTGATTTCCTTAAAGGCGATAAACGGACATTCGACACGAAAGATGTCTCCGAACTTATCGAGAACCTGCGGGAGGAGAGGGACCGCCCGACGCGGAAAGCCGCCGAAGAAGCCCTCGTCAGAAAAGGCAAGTCCGCGGTATATTCCCTTATCGGAGCCCTGAACGACAATGACTGGCGGGTTCGCGAGGGATGCGTCAGGGCTCTCGGACAGATCGGTGACGAACGGGCCGTGCCGCACCTGATCCAGCTGTTCAGGGACAAAAAAACCCGGGTGCAGCTGTGGGCGACGGATGCGCTCATTCTTATCGGGAAAAATGCCGTCGAGCCGCTGACGACGGCACTGCAGGACACCGATCGCCGCGTGAGAATGGGGGCGATCGTCGCCCTCGGCGAGATACAGGACGCACGCGCCGTTGCGGCGTTAAAAGAGCTTCTCAAAGATACCGATGAAGAGATCCGCTCCGCCGCACAGGACGCAATCGATTATATTCAGGAAAAATAGCTTTTTTTGGGAAGCCGTTTTTTCGCACAACGCTTTTAACGTTCGCCGTCCCTGTTCGTTCATCCGTACGGTGATCCGGATGTCGTACCGTCTTCTCCTTGCCGTTGTTATCGTCGCGGGTGCCGTCCTGCTCGCCCTTCTGCTGACGGTTCCCGGCATCGATTCGCCGGAACTCACCCTGGTGTCGGCAGGGGAAATCAGGAATTACGAGGGGGAGGATCTCTCTTCGATCCGTGATTTCCGTGAAAATTCCATCCGTGGCCCCCAGCATATCACCATCACCGCCTATACCCTCACCGTCGACGGGCTCGTCGATCGCCCCCTTTCGTACCGGTATGACGATATTGTCGGATCCTTTCCGAGGTACGGGAACGTCGTGACGCTCTCCTGCGTGGAAGGATGGAGCGCGACGATATTCTGGGAGGGCGTGCGCGTGCAAGACCTCATCACCCCTGCCGGCATTGATCCCCGGTCGGACACCATCATTTTCCATGCCTATGACGGATATTCGACCTCGTTTCCCCGATCCTATATCGAGGACAACGACATCATTCTCGCGTACCGGATGAACAACGTGACCCTCCCCCCGGAACGCGGGTACCCGTTTACCCTGGTTGCCGAGGATAAGTGGGGGTACAAGTGGATCAAATGGGTCACCGCGATCGAACTCTCCGACGATCCCGGATACCGGGGATACTGGGAGTCGCGGGGATATTCGCAGGACGCGAATCTCAGCCGCGGATTTTTCGGGTGAGCGGAGATGCCATTATCTTTTCAGACGGTCATCTTCTTTTCCGGAGAGTATTATGCCGTTTTTTAACCGGACAATCGAAACGATGGAGCGGGGGGACCTCGATGCGCTGATTGACGAACGGGTCAGGTACACGATCCGGTATGCCGTCGACCGTACGCGTTTTTATCGAAAATGGTTCGGCGAACACGGCATCGATCCCCGCAGTATCCGGTCGCACGAGGATCTCCTCGGGCTCCCCGTGATATCCGGCGCAACGATTCGTGAACACCAGCCGCCGGATTCGCCCGCATTTGAGTTTAAGAGTGCTCCCTGTGCGGATATCTTCACCATTCACGAAACCTCCGGAACAAGCGGGACGCCCAAGGCGTTTTTCCTGACATGGGACGACTGGATGCGGTACGCGGAGAAGTATGCCCGGGCATTCGTCTCGCAGGGGTTCGGTCCGGGGGACCGGGTGGCGGTATGCGCCAGTTACGGCATGAACGTGGGGGCAAATACCATGACGCTCGCCGCCCACCAAATCGGGTTTACGATCATCCCCGAAGGGAAGTGCACGTTTCCCCTCCGGGTCATCAGGAATTTGCGGCCCACCGGGATCGTCGGCAGCGTCTTCAAGCTGCTCCGCCTTGCCCGCAGGCTCGAGAAGGACGGCATCGCGCCGGCATCCTCGGGTGTGAAGCGCCTCATCGTGGGAGGGGAGAGTTTCGCCGAAGAATCGCGTGCCTATCTTGAAGAACGCTGGGGATGCGAGGTATTCAATACATACGGCAGCACGGAAGGCTCCATGTGCGGGGAGTGCACCCGGCGGAGCGGTCTGCACGTGCCCGAGGATCTCGTGCATATCGATCTCTACGATCCGGCGATGAAGCAGTTCGTGCGTGACGGCGAGTGCGGCCGCATCATCCTGACAACCCTGCTTCCGGAGGGGGAAAAGTCGGGCAATATTCTCATCAACTACGACACGGACGACACGACCGCGGTGGTATCCCGGGAGACGTGCGCCTGCGGGAGAACGCACATGAAAATCGGAACGCCCCAGCGCGAGGCCGAAACGGTATGGATTCACGGCTCACCCGTCAACCGCGTCGACATCGAACGGGGCGTCTTTTTCCGGGAGAACATGGAGTACCTGACGGGGGAGTACGAGGCGTTCCTGTACGAAGGCGATACGGACGGCGATGTCGTCATGCGGGTATCCGTCGAATGCGAAGATCCCGGCACCTGTGATCGCCGTATTGTTGAAGAGAATTTTCTCAGGTCGTTCCTGTCAGAGAGGGATCTTCTCGCGAGTGCCTACGCAGACGGCACATTCAGGATTCTGTTCAATGAAACGGGGCCCGGCGGTCTCGAACTGCACCGGGCCACGGGCCGCCCGAAACGGCTGGTCGACCGGCGATGAGGGGAGATCTAGTCGACCCGGAATTCCTCGGCTTCCCTTTCCAGAAAATACCCGAGCACGACCCTGATGACAACGACGGTCCCGAGAAGCAGGAGTTCCTCCTGCGTCGGTGCGATCAGCGTGGTGAGAATGTCCGAGGCGATAAAAAACTCCAGGCCGAATACGATTTTATTGGTGAATTCCATCCGTATGAAGGTGTATTTGAGGGGCTGCCCGAGCACTTCGCGCTGAATGATCCGCACCGATGCCTGCACACCACCGTAGATCGTAATGACGGCACCGATCCATCCGAAGACCATGGCCGCATACTGAAGGACGAACTCACCCGGCATAGTGACGGATGGGTGCCTGTCCAAAAATAGCTTGTGCACCCGTCCTGATCCGGGCGGCCGCTTCCGACCTCCGGGTGAACAGGAAAAAAAGGGAGTCTGTCTCAGGCAAGCGCCGCAAGGCCGTCGAAATCCATTCCGGTGTTAAAGACGGTGAGATATGACTGCTGCCCGTTTTCAAGGTAGATCCAGACGATGAATCGGTCATTGACGGCGATGATCTGCGTATACGAATTCTCCATCTTGTCGTAGAACTCCCATGCGGGATATCCTCTCACCGTGGTCTGCTTCCATGACATTTCAGGGGTATCCATTTCGACATAGGAGTCCCATGCCTGGAAATACCCGACATTCATCCCTGCCGTATCCTGGATGACGATATCCAGGACGATCTCGGAATTGGTCTTGTGCGTGTATTGCCTCTGGGCGAAGCTCCATTCTCCTTCCGCGTCACTCATCGTAAAGCCGGTGGGATCCCCGGCAATCCAGTTGGATGTTGGTGTCGGGAAGAACCGGTAGAGTTCGGTGTAGTGCACGGCACTGGCAGCGGACGGCCCTCCGGCACTCGTCTGGGTGGGCGGCACCGTGGTTGCAGCCGGTGTGGCGGGAGTCTCTGATCCCGAATCGCCGGTACACCCGGAAACCATGCAAAAACCGATCAGTACGGTCATTATCAGGGCAATTATCCCAATTTTTCGGTAAAACGTGTACATAATAAACTACACCCTAAGCAAGAAGTCATGAGATTTCTGTATATATGCCTTTCTGTATTGCAGGGCCGGAGCGGTCCGCAGGATTCCATAGGGGCATTTCTTTGCCCGGGAACAGCGATCCGGGTTGCATAACGCCCGGAATGGGATTTTGTTGTTGAAATACACATGTATTAAATATCTGCGGCAGCATTTTTCAGATTGCAGAGGGAATGGTCATGCAGGACGAACAAAAACCGGAGCAGCGTCAATTCTCTTTATTCTCACTCAGTCCGCTTCGCATAGCCGCCATCTATGCGTTTTTCAGTGCGCTCTGGTTTCTCTTCTCGGCATGGATCCTCTTCCGGACCGTGAGCGATACCGCGACGATCCAGTGGCTGATGAATATCAACGCCCTCGTTTTTATCGTATTCACCGCATGGCTGGTCTTTTTCCTGACGCACAGTTATGCGCAGGCAATGCGTGCGTCGCAGCGTGCCCTTGAGGATTCGGAACGGCTGTACCACTCCACGATCGATGCCCTGAGAGACGGGATTGTCGTCATCACCCGTGACCGGAAAGTGCGGATGTGCAATACGATCTTTTCGGCATGGATCGGCAGCGAACCGGACAGGACGATTGGGGTATCACTGCCTGATTTGCCCGGGTCGTGGCCGGCCGCCGCGTGGGAGGAGATTGATGCGGTGTTTGCCGGAAAAGGGATGACAGAGAGGGAATTAACCCTGAAAACCGCTTCGGGCAGCACCATGCCGGCTGAAATACGCAGTATTCCCGTGATTGACAACGGCGGTGTGACAATGGCCGTCATCGTGATCCGGGACATCACCGGCCGCAGGATGCTGGAAAATCTTAAAATGGGAATGTTTAAGGAAATGGAGAAAAATACTCTTGAATTTGCACGACTCAGCGACCAGATACGAAACCCCCTGCAGGTGATCCTCGGGCTCGTCTCCCACGGGGAGACGGAGACGGATGCGACCATCGGGGGCCAGATCATGGAGATCGATGCACTCGTCCAGCAGCTTGATCGAGGCTGGGTGGAATCAGGCAAACTCAGGGAATTCATCACCCGCTATTACGGTGAAGCCGATATCCCGGGTCCGGAGTGACTGGGTCCCTCCGGTCATCCTTATATGTATTCATCATCCCATCTATCATAGCATGAGCCCCAAACGCCTTTTCAAATATTATCCGGAGGATTTCGACGAACCACCCGTCGTCGTACGCCATATGGATCTGGTGTTCGACGTCTTCGACGATCATACCTGCGTGCATTCCGTCCTCTCTGCAGAGACCCGCGAAACACCGCTCCCGGTTCTGCAGCTGAATGCACGAAATCTTGAGATTATCAGCGTGGAATCGGGCACGGGCCCGGTCACATACGAGTACGATCGCAACAAACATCTTCTGTCGGTCGTATTTTCCCGTTCCGTTCCTCCCCGCACGCCTTTTACCGTCGGGACACGGACGGTGTGCAGGCCTTCGTCCCATGTGCTCGAAGGGCTCTATTACGATGAAACCCCGGAAGGGGCACCGCCGCAGCAGATCACCCAGTGCCAGCAGTGGGGTTTCCAGCGGCTGGTCCCGTGTCTCGACGACATGACCGCAAAATGCACGTACACCACGACAATCATCGCCGACGAACGGTACACCAACCTGATCACGAACGGGGACGTTGCGGTGCCGCGACACCCGGTGGGCGGCGGACGGGTGTCGATCACCTACGAAAATCTCATCACTCCCATGGCGCCGTACCTCTTTTTCCTCGGCGTCGGGACCTATGCCACGTTGTCCCGTCCCTTCGAGTATCCCGACGGCAGGAAATTCACGCTCGAGCTGCTTGTCCCGCCCGATTCCGATGCGGATGCTGCGAACCGTGCTCTCGACGTGCTCGCCGATGCAATTCTCTGGATTCACCTCTATACCGGACCCGGATACCGCAGGGACCGGGAGATCCGCGACCGGATGTACGCGCTGTGCCGGAAACGCGACGCTTTCGCCAGAGATGGCGCCGATGCCGCACTTCCGGCGCTCCGGGCGGAGCTCGCCCGCCTCGCGGACTCGATCACGCCCGGATACACCTATACGGGAACCGTGTATCGGGAGATCGGCATGCAGAACTCCGATTTCGGGGGCATGGAGAATGTCGGCAACACGACGATATCCACGAACCGCATCATGCCATTTCCGCAGATGACCGATCCGGCGTTCGAATATATGGCGAACGTCAAGGTGCACGAGTTCTACCACAACCTGAACGGCTCGGAAGTGACCGGGTGGAGCCCCTTCGAGATATGGCTCAACGAGGCGGTGACGGTGCACATCGAACGAATGTACCATGCCTTCCTGTTCGGGGAAGCGTACAGCAGGCTCCAGACGGTGCTGACCCTGCTCTCCCCCGACGGGGGAACGCTCTCCTATGATCGCGGGGCGGGCTCCCTTCCGATCGAACCGGACGGGTTCAATGATCCGAACGAACTCATCACGGGTGTTACCTACGTGAAAGCTCCCGAATTCGTGCGCATGATCGAAACCCTCACCGGAAGGGAACGCTTTGCGGAGGGGCTTGACCTGTATCACCGGCGGTACCGTCACGGCAACGCCACCCGCGCCCAGTGGATAGGTGCCATGGAGGAGATTTCTGGAATGGATCTGTCGGCGATGTCCCGCACATGGCTCAAGCAGCGGGGATACCCCGAACTGCACGTGACGGCGGATTATCATCCCGGCAGCCGCACGATGACGCTCCGGTGCGTCCAGCAGGCGACCATCGGGGAGGCCGTCTGGGAGTTCCCCTTCGTGGTTGCGTGCGTGGATGCGGACGGCAATGACATCGCAGAACAGCTGGCTGTGATCCGGGATGAGGAGACCGTGATCCGTTTTCCGGATATCCCGAAACCGGCATTCGTTTCACTGAACCGGGGGTATTCCTTTTACGGGCGCGTGGCATACGAGGCGCCGGAGGACGAGCTGTATCTGCAGGTGCGAAAGGATTCCGATATCGTCGGCAGGTTCCTTGCGTTTTACCGGCTATGTGATCGCGAAAAAATGCGCCTCCTCGAAAATCCCGGCGCCGCCGTATCCGAGGCTTTCACCGACCTCTTCGTCGGGCTGCTCGCCGACGATACCCTGATGGCGACTGCCGGCGGGTATTTCCTGACGATATTCGAATCGGTGGAGGATGACCGGTTCGCCTACCGGTTCCGCGATCTCTACGAGGTGCGGCTCGCACTCCTCCGTGCGATTGCACAACGGCACTCGGAAACCCTGCTGAACCTTTATGCCCGCTACTCCGGCCTGATAACCGACAGTCAGGACATCTCCTCGCGCATCGCGGACATCAGGAACCGGCAGGTCAGAAATCTCTGCATCGGGATACTGGCAACGGGAGATACACCGGAGATCCACCGTTTGCTCCGCAAACAGTTCGACACCTCGACGAACGCGACCGACCGGCAGGCGGCGTTTGCCGCGTATCTCACCTGCACCACCCCCGATCGCGATGCCGTGTTTGCATCATTTATGGAGGAGAGCGGGCACCATCCGGTTGCATGGGAGGCTTTTCTCTCGGCTGTCGCCGGATCCGGGAGCGATGATGTGCTGGCGCTCATCAGGCGGGCCGAAGCGTCGCCGTCGTTTCGGATTCGGCAGGCCAACGACCAGCGGGCACTGTACGGCCGGTTTGCACGGAACCGGAAAATTTCGCTCCAGACCCCGGAAGGCAGACAGTACCTGCAGGAGATTCTCATCCGCCTTGCCCGGGTGAACGAATATACCACGGTAAATGCACTCTCCGTCTTCGGTGACATCGACAGGATGGAGCCGGAATACCGGGCTCCGCTTGTCGGGATGCTTGCGGCCCTCCTCTCCACGATCGACGGGACGTCCGCACCGAGCGTCTACAACACCGTGAGGAGGCTGCTGATCGGTTCTCCCGACGCGGTACGTCGGTACGAGGCGGAGACCGGAGCAGTGATCACCGCAATCCGCTGATCCGGGGGCAGCTGGGAACACGACACGGCTGAACGGGAAATCGCACGAAATCGCATAAGATTTATGTATCCGTGTTGAGATTATCGAAGTACCAGACAGATGGGAGTGAATGACTGTGCAATCCGAAGTAAAAGTGCCGCTTGACGTCCCCGAGGACTACCGGGAGATGTATCGTGAGAATTACCAGCTGATAACGCAGGGGACGGGGCGGCTGATGCTCTTTGCCGGCGACCAGAAGATGGAGCACCTCAACGACGATTTTTACGGTGAGGGTATCCATCCCGACGACGCCGATCCGGAGCACCTGTTCAGGATCGCGGACCAGGGCAGGATCGGGGTTTTTGCGACGCAGCTCGGCCTCATTGCGCGGTACGGGATGGATTACCCGGATATTCCGTATCTGGTCAAGATCAATTCGAAGACCCATCTCGTCAAGACGGCCCAGAAGGATCCCTTCAGCACCGCCCTCGTGAAGGTGAAGCAGGTCGTGGAGTTCCGCGAGGAGACGGGCCTTAAGATCGCTGGCGTCGGGTATACGATCTATCTCGGCAGCGAATTCGAAGACGAGATGCTTGCCCAGGCGGCACAGGTCGTCCACAAAGCCCATAAACACGGCCTCGTGACGGTGCTCTGGATATATCCGCGGGGGACGGCGGTCAAAGACGAAAAGGATCCGCACCTGATTGCCGGTGCGGCGGGAGCTGCCGCGGTACTGGGCAGCGATTTCGTCAAGGTGAACGCACCGAAGAAAGACGGAAAATCCACCGCCGACCTGATCACCGAGGTGACGCAGGCGGCCGGCCGCACGAAAGTGGTATGTGCAGGCGGATCCAGCGTGGATGCGGCAAAATTCCTCAAACAGCTCCACGAGCAGATCCATATCGGCGGAGCGTCCGGAAACGCGACGGGCAGGAACATCCACCAGAAGCCGCTTGACGAGGCGGTCCGGATGTGCAACGCAATCTCCGCGATCACCATGGACAATGCGGGCGTTGACGAAGCGCTTCGCATTTACCAGGGAAAATAATTTTTTTGTGCAGCGGCGTTTCGCTTGGCCCTTTTTTGGGAGGGATGTCCGGGGCCGCGCCGGCCCCGGTACCTACCCGCCGGTATCGTCCGTCAGAGCCCGAGATATTCAAGCCCCGCAAGGCAGGCGACGATGAGGGCAGCCACGGGGATGACGACCATCCAGGGGTTCACCCCGAGCAGTTCCGGGATGGTGTCTGCCGGAAACGGCCCTTTTTCCAGGATTTTTTCGCCGAGCACCGGATACAGGGCGGCAAAGAGGCCGGTGCCGACAAGGATCCCGGGAACACCGCCGACAAGGGCGTCGAGCGCCCCCTGGCCGACCGCTCCTGCCACGGTGCCGGGACAGTACCCGAGGGTACCGAAACCGAGGCCGAAGATCAGGCCCCCGATGACCGTCGAGCCGATCGCTCCCGATCTGACATGCAGGGTCACCCAGCCCCATTCCCTCATCAGGTAGATGCCGGGCATCCCGACCAGCACTGCCGCCAGCATCACTTTTACGACGGTAAAGTCAGTGAGCAGCAGCTGCCCGATGATAATGTTATAATCGGTCACCCCTCCGGTCTGGAGAAGGAAACCGAAGGCGATCCCCATAAACAGGCCGAGAATGAGCTGGATTTTTGGATTTTTCTGCAGTGATTCGAACATCGTCAACCCCCCTCAGACCAGCACCCCGTAGGTGATCGTCGCCGCGGCGATGCCGCCTATGAAGAAGCAGATCGCAGCAATCCAGCTTGCGACGGCAAGCTGCAGGGATCCTGAAATCCCATGTCCGCTCGTGCACCCGCCCGCCCACCGGGCGCCGAGCCCCATCAGGATGCCTCCGATGAGGGCAACGGCGATTCGAAACGACGTATCGTACCCGAACGCATCGCCGAAAACGGAGGGGACCCATAGGAGCGCGAACTCCCCGGCAATCACCGACGACAGAAAAGCGCCGATAATGATGCCGAATACCAGCATCCACTGCCATTCGATGGCGGGGAGCACTTTCTTCCAGTAGGGTTTCTCCCGGGAGGCAGGCCGAATAGCGGATTCTATCATGCCGAATGTCTGTGCAAACGCGGTCGAACAGCCGAGCGGTTTGTTCGAGAGCAGGAAGGTAAGCCAGCTTAAAACACCGATGCCCGCTCCCGCCAGATACGGAGTCCAGTCCATACCATATCACCCCGTTTTTTCCTTGCTACCGGTCATGAAACCGCCGGCGATATAGCCGGTGATGCCCCCCGCGGCATTGGAGACATCGCGAAAGCCCTGCTGTTTCAGCAGGCTGCTCGCAAGGCTCGACCGGTGGCCGGTCCGGCACATCACGATCACCGGAGCCGCAGGGTCAAGGTCGGTATGCCGGGTGCGCAGGTCCATCGCCAGGATATTGACGGCACCCGGCACATGCCCTTCTGCAAATTCCGCGGGGGTCCGTACATCCACGAGCACGACACCCGGGTCCCGCAGTCTGGCATGCACCTCCGCGGGGGAGAGCTGGTGCACATGATCCGCCGCGTACCCCGCCGTCACCCATGCATGCGTTCCGCCGGCGAGATAGCCGGCGATGCGGTCGAGCCCGACACGCCGGAGCATCACCGCCGCATCGGGCACCTGCAGGGGATTGTCCGTCACGAGCAGGATGTCCTTGTCGGGAGGAATGACCCACCCGGCGAAGGTGGAGAAATTGCCGCCGATGTCGATATGGTAGCTGCCGGGGATGTGCAGCCCGCCGAAGCCCGCATAGTCGCGGATGCCCAGCACCACGGTGTTTCCGTCTCCCCTCTTCTCCGCGAATTCATGCGGCGGGAGTGGCGGCACGGCGGGGAATGCGGAAAGAGGCGGCGCACCATGCCGGTTGATCTCGCTGCACCGGGAGAAATGATCCGGTGCAGGCGGCATATCGGAGGTCAGGGTCTCCGCAAACACCTCAGGATCGTCGATGGCGAGTGCCGGATTGTTGGCCCGTTCGTACCCGATAGTGCTTTCCCGCATCGCCCCCATGGCACGGCCGCAGAGGGACCCGGCGCCATGGGCCGGATAGACAAGGCAGTCGTCCGGCAGGGTGAGGAGGGCATGCCGGAGGCTCTCAAAGAGCAGGTGCGACAGCTCCTTCGCCCTGCCGGGAAAGAGATCGGGGCGGCCGACATCCCCGACGAAGAGGGTGTCGCCGGTAAAGACGACCGCCGGCCCGTCGCCCCGGGCATGATCGGTGACCACGTAGACGACGCAATCGGGGGTGTGCCCCGGGGTATCCGCAACGGAGAAGGTCATGCGATCGATGTCGAATGTCGTACCGGTGCGGACCGGCGTGTGGGGAAAGGTGCAGTGACCCTCGGCAGGCGCGTAGATGGCAGCCCCTGTTTTTTCGGCAAGCTCGATATGGCCCGATACGAAATCCGCATGGAGATGGGTCTCGAGGACATGGGAGATGGGAAGCCCGAGATCCCGTGCCGCTCTGAGGTAGCGGTCGATGTCGCGGCTCGGATCCACGACGGCACACTGCGTCTCACCGGCGATGAGATAGGAGCTGTGTGCGATTCCCGGTATGAAAAACTGCTGGACGAACATTGTAACCACCGGTTGCGCCCTTTCAGGCATTTAGCTATTCAGAGATATAATATATAAATCAGACCGACGGCCACCACGATGAAAACCACTGACATCAGCCCCCCCGCCCGGAAATAATCGTAATTATGGTACCCGCCGGGCGACATGAGAAAAGCGTTGACCTGATGGGTGGGGAGCATGAATGAGTTCGAGGCACAGATCCCCACCAGCAATGCGAGTGCCCGGGGATCGATGCCGGATCCCTCGCCGATGAGGATCACCAGCGGCACGAGGAGAACCGTCGCCGCCACGTTTGACATGAACAGGGTGAGAAACGTCGTAAGCAGGGCGACCGCCAGCAGAACGATGATCGCGGGGCTGCCGCCGGTGATGACTGCCAGCCAGTCCGCCATAAAAGCGGCGGTTCCGGTGGAGTCCATGGCGGCGCCGAGAGGGATGAGGCCTGCGAGGAGAAAGATCGTCCGCCAGTCGATTGAGCGGTACGCCTCGTCGATCGAGAGCACACCCAGCAGGATCATGGCGAGGGCACCGGAGAGGAGCCCGAGCGCTATCGGGACTCCCGTCAGTGTCAGCAGTATGCCGCCGCTGAAACAGAGGATGGCGAACGTCGCTTTGGAGGGGCGGATACCATCCCCTTCGACCGGGGTGACCAGCACGAAATTCGGGTCGGCACCGATTGCCCTGATGCGGGTCCACGACCCGTAGACGACGATCGTGTCGCCGGGAGTGAGAGGAATATCAGACATTGTTTCCCGTTCCTCGCGATCGCCCTTCATCAGGACGAGGGGTTCCAGTCCGTATTTTTTCCGGAATGTGAGATCCCGGAACGTTTTCCCTGTGATCCCCGCCCGGGGGCGGACCAGGAGTTCGGCAAAACCCGCGGCGTCCTCGTCACCCGGCAGTATCTGCGGTTCGTATTTCTGTGCACAGCCGAAATCACGGGCAAATGACCGGGCATCATCCGCAGTGCCGAGCAGGATAAGCGCCTGCCCGGCGGAGAAGGGAGTGAATCGCCAGGGTGCATAGAGAATGTCTCCTTTTTCCGCGATTGCCAGCAGACTGAGGTGATACCGGTTCTGCAGCGGAATCTCTTCGCGGGTGCGCCCGATGAGGGTGCTGTCATCCAGAATGGTGTAGGTATGGATATAGGAGGGGAGCTGCCATGTCTCGATCAGTTCGCGCTGCGGGTGCCGGACAACCCCGGAGGATTCTGCCGCAGGCAATACCGAGTGCCCGAGAACAAGAAAGTACAGGATGCCCGCGGCAAGGAGGCACAGCCCGATGGGTGTTACGGAAAAAAAACCGAACGGCTCAAGCCCGGACTGCCGGAGCAGATCGTTGAGCAGGATGAGCGGACTGGACCCGACCATGGTGATCGTGCCGCCGAGAATCGCTGCAAATCCCATCGGCATAAGCAGCCGGGACGGGGGTGTTCCGGTATTACGGGAAATCCTCAGCAATGCGGGAAGAAACAGGGCCGCCGATCCGATATTCTGCATGAATGCCGAGACAATCCCGACAACAGCCGAAGAAATAGCGGTCAGCCGTTTTTCGCCGGTGCCCGCCACCTCGACGATCTTCCAGGCGACGCGGTTCATAATGCCGGACCTGTCGATCCCGTACCCGAGCACCATGACGGCTATCACCGACAGGACGGCATTTGACGCAAGTCCTGAGAAGGCGGTTGCCGGGGAGACCAGGCCGAGCCACGCGAGTGAGATCATGACCAGCAGTGCAATCACATCGACCCGCAACGCTTCGGTGACGAAGAGAACCACCGTCACCCCGAGGATGAACAGCATCAGTGCAATCTGCAGGTCCACATCACATCTCCTCCGCACCGGCTGCGGGTGTAGCAGTCTTGCGTATCACGGCATTGGACGGATGCATTAAAAAAACGTCGGATGCTTCTCCGCCCTACACCGTGCCGGGGTAGAGTGTCCGGACCCTCCCGACGGTCCCGTCGGCGAGCCTGACCTTGATGCCGTGCGGGTGGAAGGGGGAATTGGTGAGGATGGCTGCGACCGTGCCGCGGGTCGTGGCGCCGCTCCGCTGATCTTTTTTCTGTACGACGTCAACCGTCATCCCGGGACGTATCGACTGCCTGCGGCGCGGATCGCCAATGGAGGGAGGAGGTACGGTCATGGCTCCTCACCGACCTCAAGCAGGATGGGACAGTGGTCCGATCCCATGACGGTATCGAGGATGCGGCTGTCGCGGACACGGGACGAGAAGGATGCATCGACAAAAAAATAATCGATTCTCCATCCCACATTGCGTTCCCGGGCCCGTGTTTTCAGGTCCCACCAGGTATACTGCCCTCCTTCGGGGGAGAACATCCGGAAGGTATCCACAAATCCACTTTCAAGGAGGCTGTCGATCCATGCCCGCTCCTCCGGAAGAAATCCGGATCGTTTTTCATTCTCTTTCGGGCGTGCGATATCGAACTCCGTGTGCGCCGTGTTCACATCCCCGCAGATGATGACGTGCCGTCCGTCCCGGAGACGCCTGACCGCCTCGGCCCGGCAGGCTTCGTAGAAATCCATCTTATATGCCAGTCGTTCTCGTGACATCTTGCCGTTCGGGAAATAGATATTCATGAGATCAAACCCCGGGTATCGTGCTATCAGGATCCGCCCTTCGGTATCGAAACGATCGATCCCGAACCCGTACGACACCTCCTCCGGTTCACGGCGGGTGAAGAGTGCCACCCCGCTATAGCCCTTTTTTTCAGCGGATGAGAAGTAGGCCCGGTATCCGGGAAGCCGTGCAATTTCCCCGGGTATCTGGTTCTCCTGCAGTTTCGTCTCCTGGATGCACACGATATCGGGCTGTATCCGGGCAAGTATATCGGCGAACCCTTTTTTTACAACGGCCCGCAGTCCGTTGACATTCCACGAAAGGATCTGCAAAAAGGCATGGTTTTCCGTCATCATCGGCCTCCGCTATGGCCTGACAAGGATCGTTTTCGTCTCCCTGTACCGGTCGGGAGCATCGGGGCCGTTCTCCCGCCCGATACCGCTCGCACCCACGCCGCCGAAGGGCACGTCAGGAGGGAGACTGAGGTGCTGGTTGACCCAGAACACCCCGCACCGGACCTGTCCGGCGACATGGGCGGCGGTCGCAAGATCCCGGGTCCAGACCGACGCCCCGAGGCCGTACCGGCTCGCGTTCGCGCATTCTATCGCCTCATCGATGCCGTCGACACGGACGACGGGAAGTACGGGACCAAAGATCTCTTCCGTCATGACTGCAGATGCGGGATCCGGATCGATCAGGATCGCCGGCTCCAAGAAATGGCCCGCAGGGTTTGCCCCGGGCGGAATCGAGCCGCCCGTCAGCACCCGCGCACGATTCTCCTCCCGCAGGGATTCGATCAGGGAGAGAAGCCGATCGCGGTCGCCCGCACGGTGCATCGGTCCCATCGTGGTCGCGGAATCCATGCCGTTTCCCACCTTCAGGGCTTCGGCCCCGGCCGCCAGTTTCCTGAGAAAAACATCGTACACCGGCCCATCCACATAGAGGCGCTTGACCGCGGTGCAGGTCTGGCCGCAATTGTAAAACCGCCCCCGGAGAGCGCCCGCAACCGCTGCATCAATATTCGCATCCCTGCAGACGATCATCGGATCGCTGCCGCCCAGTTCGAGCGTCACCCCCTTGAGTTCGCCGGAAGCCCGTGCCGCAACCCGCCTCCCCGTTTCGGTCTGCCCCGTGAACGAGACATGCCGGATACCCGGATGCGCCACCAGCGCTTCTCCCGCCTCGCTGCCCGTGCCGGTGACGATATTGACCACTCCGGGTACCCCGCAGGCATCTTCGACGATTGCGGCGAGACAGAGCGCGGTGAGGGGAGTTGTCTGCGAAGGCTTGACGACCATCGCATTGCCGGCGAGCAGGGCGGGCCCCAGTTTCCACGCGAGGATCAGGGCCGGCATGTTCCATGGGATGATGGCGGCGCAGATACCGAGAGGCTGTCTGACGACGGTTGCATACCCATACCCGGGGATCGGCGCCGCCGTTCCCGCCAGCGTGCCGGCGATGGATGCATAGTACTCAAATACATTTGCCGCCCCCCAAATCTCATTCAGCGCCTCGGCAAGCGGTTTGCCCTGCTCCCTCGTCAACAGCCGGGCGAGGGTGTCCGCCTGCTCCCGGATTTTCTCTGCCGCGGCGGTCAGCCGTCTGCCCCGTTCGCGGGGCGGTATCTCCGTCCAGCCGGGCCATGCCTCATCTGCGGCGGCGACGGCGGCGTCGACATCCTCCGCACAGCCGAGCGGAACAGAGTCCAGCAGCTCCCCGGTCGCCGGATTGGCAACACCAATCACCTCGTTGTGTGCGCCGGACATCCAGGCGCCCCCGAAACGCATCTGCATGCCAGATAATGGTGCATGCCTCTATTTTGCTTCTTTGACGGGAACGGGTATCAAGTAGCGGGAGGAGGAATAGGTAGTATATGAACGACCGGACACGCGAGGGAGCACATGCGGGTTAAAATCTGCGGGATCACCCGTGCCGACGATGCGCGTGCGGCAGAGGCGGCCGGGACTGATGCGATCGGGGTCGTCGTCTGCAGCGACGAGGTATCGGTGCGGTCGGTGCCGCTCGAATATGCCGGAGAGATTTTCGATGCCGTCGGGCCCCTGACGACGACCGTTGCCGTGACACATACAGAGCGCGAGTCCGATCTTGACGATATCCTTTCACTCCGGCCCGATGCCGTGCAGATCTCGCACCCCTTCCCCGTACCCCGCCGCGGCTGCCGGATACTCCGGGTTATCAGGAGCAATGACACGGTTCCCGCGGACTGTGACGCGGTGATTCTTGACGAGAGCCACGGTCGGGGGCAGTGCTATGACCCGGTGGCGGCGATCCGTCTGGTGCGGACATCCCGCGTCCCGGTCATTCTCGCCGGCGGCCTCACCCCCGACAACGTTGCCGATGCGATTGCCGCGGTCGGGCCGTATGCGGTCGACGTCTGTTCCGGGGTCGAAATCCGTCCCGGTGTCAAGGACCACCGCCGGATTGACGCCTTTCTGAAGGCCGCGGGAAGGCTGCAGCAGGAAAGGTGAGGACAGGATCAGACGTCTATTTCATCGAGAAACGGCATCAGCCCGATAACGTATGCCTTTCTCCCGGCCGACGTCCGCCTGCCGCACGACAGAATCGTGATCCGCAGGGGAATCGCCTCGAACAGTTCGTCGGTGCTCTTCGGGAACATGGCATATGTTTCCGTAAAAAATCGTATAAAACCCTCGATATGGATGAACGGCCTGTTCTCCTCGGGAATTCCGGCATAGTCCCGGATATCGCGTTCGAGGTCGCCCTCCCGTGCAAGATCCTCCTCCCAGTAGAGGTAGGCATCAATACCGTGCGTCTCGCAAAGGGCCCTGAGTTTTCGGATGTCGACGACATCTCCTGCTTTCAGGCCAATTGATTCGCAGAGTTCTGCGGCGGTTGCATCCGCCGTATCGTGTGATCCGTGCGACATGGTGTTCCCGGACATAGGATTTGGCCCGGGAACGGATAAGAGAATTGATCGCATTCTTCCCCCGGGTTTCGAAATATATTTGTGAAAGGACGATAAGGAAGATACAGTATACAGGAGGAGATAATATGCCGGATTTCGGAAACCCGTTTTCAGGTCTTGCACACGACCGCAAAGTAACCCACGAAGAACTCATCCGTGCGATTCGCTTCATGGTGGCGGCGGAATTTGAAGCCGTCCAGATGTACGTCCAGCTCGCCGAATCGACGGATAATGTGCTCGCGCAGGAAGTGCTCCGCGACATCGCGGATGAAGAAAAGGTGCATGCCGGAGAATTTCTCCGCCTTCTCAAGGAACTGGCTCCCGACGAGGAGTCCTTCTACGAGCAGGGATACCGCGAAGTCGAAGAGGAGATCGAAAAACAAAAGAAATGAGCTTCTGCGGAAGAATCATCCCGCTTTTTTTATTTTCTGTGCCCGGATTTGACCCCTGTCTCCCGGAAATCGTCGAACCTCTTCACCGAGAGGTCGAGGTAGTCGCTATCCGTGTCGATCCCGATAAACCGCCGGTTCATCAGGCGTGCCGCAATCCCTGTCGTCGAACTGCCGGTGAACGGATCGAGCACCGTGTCGCCCTCTTCCGATGAAGCGGCGATAATACGGGACAGCAGGGCAAGCGGCTTCTGCGTGGGGTGTTTTCCCCACCGTTTTTCCGCGGGTTTCGGCGCCGGAATGCTCCAGACGGACCGCATCTGCTTCCCGGGTTTTTTCAGCGGATCCGAGTCCCAGTCCCCGTCCTTCATCAGGTCATACTGAAAGGTATGCCTGCCCTGCGGATTTTTCCGTGCCCAGATCAGCGTTTCGTGGCTCGCGGTAAAGTACCGCCTGCTCAGGTTCGGGGGTGCATTGGGCTTGAACCAGCAGATGTCGTTTAAGATCTGATAGCCCGCCTGCTGGAGAGCGTATCCGCAGGCATATACGGAATGGTACGTCCCGCTGATCCAGATGCTCCCGTTATCTTTCAGCACGCGTTGGCACGCTTTAATCCATGTTGTATGAAAGGCAAAATCCTCGGAAATTCCCCTGCTGACATCCCATGGTCCTTTGTCGACGGGCGCCCGCTGTCCCGCATGGCACGTGAAGCCGCCGTTTGAAAGATTATACGGCGGATCCGCGAAGATCAGGTCGACGGATGCGGGCGGCAGTCCGGCAAGGCAGGCAGTGCAGTCCCCGAGGTATAAGAGTACGCCGTCTGCTGAATAGTACGGAGACAGGGACAGGGAAAGCACCCCGGTTCGGGTAATAAATCCTTTCGCCGGGGATGTATTAGTGTTTACTCCCCGAATCACCCGGTCTGCCGGATCTCAGTTGTTCGGGCGGAACGTCCGGGAGGGGCAGCGTCCGCTGTCGCGGTCCCCTTCCGTCGGGCCGTTGATGGTGCAGATCCCCGTCTTTTCGGTTTTCGGCTCGTAATACAGGCAGTCGCGGCATGCAGGCATATGCGAAAATAGAGACCCGACCAAAAAATATGTTTCGGAAGCGACAGCCGCAGGGTCTCCCCGGTTTGCCCGTGTTTTTCCGGCCCGGCAAACGATATTCTCAAGTAGTATCTTCTCGTATCCTAAGCCACGTATGAACGGATGTTACAGTGTCCAGGAGATGATGCGGTTGATGGCCTCGAAAATCCGTTCGACCGCCGACCTGCTCTCCGACGATGAGATTGAACAGTTTTTAAAGGAACTTCTCGCTGCACGGCGGATCTACGTGCTGGGAGCCGGCCGTTCCGGTCTCGTTGCCAAATCGTTCGCGATGCGCCTGATGCACCTCGGGCTGCAGTCCTATGTCGTGGGCGAAACAATCACTCCTGCCATGCGAGAAGGAGATACGCTTGTCGCTTTTTCGGGATCGGGGGAGACGAAAACCGTTGCGGAACTCTCGGAAAAGGCAAAGGAGATCGGGGGGCGTCTGTGCCTCGTCACCTCGAAAAAAGAGTCCCGCATGGGCCGCATTGCGGACTGTGTCGTGATTATCGAAAATCAGCGTGACGATGTGGAGGATGAATCCGCCGAGTTCGAAATCCGCCAGATGACCGGCGAACACAAATCGTTTGCGCCCCTCGGCACGCTCTTCGAGACTGCCGCCATGGTCTTTGCCGACGCGATGATCTCGGCGCTGATGGAGATTACCCACTGTGACATCGAGGATCTGAAAGACCGTCATGCGAACATCGAGTAAGGGGGATACAGGTTCATGGAAACATACCACTGTGCCCGGCGGATCGACGGTATCGCCGAGTCGGGTATACGGAAACTCTTCGATGCGGGAGGGCCGGACGCGGTCAATCTGGGCATCGGCCAGCCGGATTTCGACACGCCGGATCATATCAAGGAAGCTGCGATCAGGGCAATCAGGGAGGGAAAAACGGGATATACCCCCAATGCGGGCATACCCGAACTGCGGACCGCAATTGCCGATAAACTGGAGCGCGAAAACGGCCTCTCCTGTGGTCCCGACCGGATACTCGTCACGGCCGGGGGGAGCGAGGCGCTGCACCTCGCGATGCTGGCGCTGGTGAACGAGGGCGACCGCGTTCTGGTGCCGGATCCCGGGTTCGTCTCGTATGCACCGCTCGCCTCCATCGCAGGGGGGCGGCCGGTGGCTGTCCCGCTCGACGACACGCTTCACCTTGATGTCGAGGCGGCAAAGGAGCGGATGGACGGGGCGAGGATCTTTGTCCTGAACTCTCCCTCGAACCCGACCGGCATGGTCGAACCCGAATCCACCATCCGTGCACTGGTCGAATATGCGCAGGACCGGCACGTTACGGTCATCAGCGATGAAGTCTACGAGCACTTCATTTACGAGTCCCGTCATTTCAGCGCAGCACGGTTCGGCGAGGACGTCATTACCATCAATGCGACCAGCAAGACATACGCGATGACGGGCTGGCGGATCGGGTATCTCGCCGCACCGAAAGAGTATATCGATGCATGCCTCAAGGTTCACCAGTACTGCCAGGCATGCGCCACGTCCATCGCCCAGTATGCGGCGGTGGCCGCCTATGCGGGGGACCAGTCCCCGGTCGCCGCCATGCGCGAAGAGTACCGGGCACGGCGCGACCTCTTCTACGACGGGCTTTCCGCACTCGGGTATTCGTTTCCCCGGCCTGAGGGCGCATTTTATGTCTTCCTGCCGATAGAACGCGACCGCATACAGGAAGCAGTCGCAAAGGGCCTCCTGATTGTCCCGGGAAGTGCGTTCGGAAACAATGCACCCGATTACGCACGCCTGAGCTATGCGACTTCCCGCGAGAATCTCCGGCGGGCGCTCGACCGGTTCGGTACGTTATGAGGAAGTAGCATGGTCAGGGAACTTCTGAAAAAACTTGCCGACGCCCACGGCGTATCGGGCTTCGAAGGCAGCCTCAACCGGATTATTCGCGACGAGCTGCAGGGCCACGTGGACGAACTGCGCGAAGACTCGATGGGGAACCTCATCGCCGTGAAGAAGGGTGATGACTTTTCCATCATGATCGCGTCCCATATGGACGAAATCGGCCTGATGGTCCAGTATATCGACGAGAACGGATTCCTGAAATTCGTGCCCATCGGCGGATGGTTCGGGCCGGTCCTCTTTACCCAGCGGGTTATCCTCCACGGCACCAAAGGGCGGATTTCCGGCGTTATCGGGGCAAAACCCCCGCATGTGATGGATCCCGAGGAGCGAAAGAAGGAGATCAAGATCGAGGATATGTTCATCGATATCGGGGCAACAAGCGCAGACGATGCGGCCTCGATGGGCATCGAGATCGGTACCCCCGTAACCCTCGACCGCGAATGCGCCGAGCTCGCGAACGGGCGGCTCACCGGGAAGGCGTTTGACAACCGGGTGGGTGTCGCACTCCTGATACGGACGCTGAAGACCGTCCGGTCTCCGCATACCATCTACGGCGTTTTCACGGTGCAGGAGGAAGTCGGGCTCAAAGGCGCGAAGGTCAGCGCCTTCTCCCTCAATCCCGACTGCGCCATCGCCACGGATGTCACCATCCCCGGCGATCATCCGGGCGTCACGAAGAAGGAAGCCTCCGTCGAGATGGGCAAGGGGCCGGTGCTCGTGCTGGTCAGTGCGATGGGCCGCGGACTTCTTGCCCACCAGAAGATGATTGCATGGCTCAGGGAGACTGCCGAGCAAAACGGCATCCCGTATCAGCTGGAGGTGGGGACGGGCGGCAATACGGATGCGACTATTATCCACCTCGTGCGTGGCGGCATCCCGAGCATTCCGCTCTCGGTGGCAACACGCTATATTCATTCGCCGGTCGAAGTGGTGGATACCGCCGATATTGAAGCGGGTATCAGGCTCCTCGTCGAAGCCCTGAAGGGCAAACCCGACATATAATCCCCGCCCGGCGCTGTCAGGGGATTCGGGCTCTCCCCCCGAGTGCCAAGCATTGTATTATATTGTCCCAGGGGAATGGAATGTCATCGTAGTTCCGGTCGTGCAATAAGTCGCCGGTAGTACACCGTGGATCAGGGGGAGGGGACGCGTGTATACCGTACTGGTAGTGAATGATTCACCGATGGTCGTCGACGTACTGACGGCAATGCTCGAGCGGGGAGGGTATCACCCGATCGGCGCCGGCAGCGGTGAGGAGTGCCTCCGGCTCCTGAAGGAGATGAAACCCGACCTGATCCTTCTTGACGTGAAGATGCGGCCCCTGAACGGGTGGGAGACGCTCCGGATGATCAAGGACGACCCCGAAACACGCGATATTGCGGTCGCTATGCACACGGGCAAGCACCTGACGCCGGCCGAAATCCAGCAGTACGGCCGCCTCATCGAGGACTATATTCTTCTGCCGACCACCCACCGGGAACTCTTCGACGCAATCGAGTACATCCTGAACCAGAAAGTGCAGATCGAGCAGGAAGTCGAGATTGCACGGCGGGCCGGTGCGGATGTCGAACTGATCGAGGAATTCAGGTACCTCTCGGGAAGCGTGGACACCTTCCGGCGCCTCATCCGCCTGCTTGAACTGAGCCTGCGCACGGACGTCACCCTGCGGATCGGCGAGCACCTGATGAATGCGATGAAGAGCATGACAACCAGCGAAAAATGCATGGAACGCCGGCCCGAAGAGCTGAAACGGCAGTTCCACGGGATGGGAAGGCGAGAGGGCGCCTGACTTCCGTATGTATCTGCCGGGAAAATCCGCCGGCGTGCCGATGATGAGGAATTCGTATTAAACAGAAACCAATCCCTTTTCCCATGTTTCCGTGTAACGACAAAGCCCCGGATGACGTCAACCGGTTGTTATTCGGATAATAAATGGGGGGTAATTTTCAGTGTTAATACTACACGAAAATGATACGTTCATCCGGATTGCACGGCAGTCGCGGCTGGGCCGGGATCTCCCGGGTGTACTGCCATTGCATACGATGAAATCACCGCGAGCGGCCCGATGCCCGCATCACACCTCACTTCCGCCCTCTGTGAACCGCGAACTATCGTCGATAGGAAAAGCAGTGCAAAAGATTTTGATGACGTAAAAAAGATGGAGGGAAATAATCCTTCCGTTTCGACGCCCCGGCCGGGACTTGAACCCGGGTCGAAAGCTCCGGAGGCTCTCAGGATATCCACTACCCTACCGGGACTCTTCTCTACTATGTGTTCTCGCGGTATAAAAAGACAAACGATGGAGATTCCGGCGCTCACCGCTCTCGCTGGTAGAGGTGCCAGATCTTGCAAGCCCCTTCGTGGCTCACCATGCAGGGGCCGACGGGTTTTCTCGGCGTGCAGACCTTTCCGAAGAGTATGCAGTCGGTGGGACTTGCAATCCCGCGGAGCACCCTGTCGCAGATGCACGCCGAATGCTTGTCCACGTGCCTGATTTCCAGATCAAACTTTTTCTGAGCATCGTACCGGGCGTACTCGGGCCGGAGTTTCAGACCGGATTTCGGTATGACGGGGAATCCGCGCCATTCCACATCGCAGGGCTCGAAGACACGGTGCATGAGCTCTTTCGCCTTTGCATTCCCTTCGCGGCACACGGCACGCGGATAGGCGTTTTCGACCTCGTGCCTGCCGTCTTTGACCTGCCTGACGATCATGAGCAGCGCAAGCAGGATGTCCTCGGGCTCGAAACCCGCAACCACCTGCGGAACCGGGAACGCTTCATACTCTTCGTACCCGTTGACGACACACACGTGCCCCGGAAGAAGAAATCCGTCGAGTTTCGCCTCGCCCTGTTCGAGGAGCCATTTCATCGCCGGCGGAACGAGGCGGTGGCAGCTGAGAATGCTGAAGTTCTCCGGAGGGTCCCGGACGATTGCCGCGGCCACCGTCGGTGCCGTCGTCTCGAAGCCGACCGAGATGAAGACGACCTCTTCGTCCGTTTTTTCGGCGATTTCGACTGCCTTGTGGATGCCCTGTACGACGCGGACATCGCCCCCGCACGATTCGATCGATCCCCGTGAGCCGGGCACTCTCAGGAGGTCCCCGTATGTTGCGATGATACATCCTTTCCCGGCAAGGTCGAGCGTTGCATCGATCTCCCCCTGCGGGGTGATACAAACCGGGCAGCCGGGGCCCATGACGATCTTCAGGCCGTCGGGGAGGACACTCCGGAGACCCGACCGGGATATGGACGCCTCGTGGGTGCCGCAGATATGCATGACGGTAATGGTTCGGTCCAGTGTTTCGTGCAGTGCTGCAATGATCTCGTTTCCGCGGGGCATGGAGTTCTCAGGTACATCGCACTGCAGAATGCATAAGCATGCCGACACGGGCACCGGTTTCCGGCCGCCGGAGACGGATCCGCAATCACATGTAGTGCCGTGCCGGGCCATGGTGAAGGCATGGCTTCCCCCTGGTTGCGCTGGTCCTGTCGTTCTTCATTCCCGGCCTCGGACAGTTCTCTACGGGACAGCTTCTCAGGGCAATTGCACTGTTCGTGCTTACCGTCCTTTTTGCGGCATTGTCGTCCGTGATCATCGGCATTCCGCTGTACATCATCGTCTGGATCTACGGCATGTACGATGCCTCCACCGTGGCTTTATGACCACGCCACGCCAATATTCCTGTCATGGCAGAGGTGTGGCTCGGTGCCATCATACTGATGGCAGGTATTTTCCTGTCCATTATCTCCTATCAGGTATACCGCTGGCTTTCGGCCCGGGCGGATATGACGGAATCAAGTCTGGATGATATCATCGTTCTTGCGTTTGGAAAACCGCTGATTATCGCGATTCTCACCATATCGCTGTACATCGGCATCGCGGTGACGGATCTTCCGGAGGGGTACGACTGGCTCACGGACAGCCGGTACCTGGTCTCCATGTTCCTGGTGCTCGGAGCGTGGGTAATCTCGTCATTTATACAGAATTTCATCGCTCTCTACGGGCGGTGGCTGGCGGCCCACACCGAGAGCGATCTGGATGACAAAATCATCGGGATCCTCGAGGCGACAGCGCGGTATATTATCTGGTTTATCGCGTTTTTGCTGGTGCTTTCCTACCTCGAAATCGATATCACCCCGCTCGTTGCCGGAGCAGGCATCTTCGGGCTGGCAATCGCCCTCGCCGCACAGGACCTGATCTCGAATTTCTTCGGGGGTGCGCTCATCCTCGTCGACAAGCCCTTCAAAGTCGGGGACCGGGTAAAAATCGACGGGAATCTCGGGGATGTTCTCAGCATCGGGCCGCGAAGCACCCGGATAAAAACGCTTGACTACCAGCTCCTGACGATCCCGAACTCGAAGATCGCCAACTCCATCGTCACGAACTACGCCATGCCGGATGTAAAACTGAAGGTGAAGATTCCCGTTTCCGTCGCATACGGGAGCGATGTGCGACGGGTGAAGAACCTGCTCATGGAGATCGCCACTCATGCGGCAGCGACCGAGGAGTATATTCTCGACGACCCCGCACCCAGCGTATACTTTCTCGAACACGGGGAATCGAGCCTGAATTATACCATGGTAATCTGGGCGAAGGCCTTCAACATGGCGTGGGACGTCCAGGATCATATCAATTTCCGGATTGACGAGCGTTTCCGCGAGGAAGGCATCGAAATTCCGTTCCCGCAGATGGACATCCATACGCGGTAACCGGTTCTCCCCTCTTTTTTTTAGTCCGCCGGACAGGTCGTCGTTTTCTCCTCACGGCAGCGGTCTTCCCGGATCTGGGGAAACCGCCGGTCGAGTTCGGCCCGGATGTCGTCCGGTGCTGTTCCCTCCGTAGCCATGCCGTGGATGATCCCGATGATATACAGCACGTCCGGTGTATACAGCCGCTCCCTTCCGTCATCACCCCAGGTCAGGAATTCGTCGTAGATGTCCGCATAGTCACAGACGGTCTCTTCCGGAATGCCTGTCCGCCTGGCGATATCCGATATCCTGAAATATTCAAGCTTCATCCCCCATCACCGGAAAGAATCTCATCGTGTCAGGTGAAAAAGTACCGGTCAGCAGGGGGATTTCCCGGTCCGGCCGTGCGGCTGAGGGAAATTCACCGTCCCGAAAGGCGCAATAGCGCGAAATCGGCATCGCGGATGCCGCTCCGGCAGATTTTTGTGCTGTTCAGGGGTATCAATTCTTCATGTTCGGCGTGTCAACCCATTGCCTCAGCCACGAACCGCTCGAAAAAGCCCTCGAACTGCTTGTCCCGGTGACCGGCATCGTCGAGATCATGGACGACGGCTGCCACTTCTGTGCGACGGCGGAGCCGCTCGAAAGCTATTCGTTCGAGTATTTTCTTCACGCTCCGGCCCGGGGCGTGAATATTGCGAGCACGCTCGAGCCGATCCGGCGGGCGAGCGTCGAGGTAATCGGACAGGCATTTACCGTGGCGGGCGAGGTCGATGCGGATGTCGTCATCCACCCGGGCTACTACACATGGGTGCAGGAACGGGAGGCGGCCATCGGGCAGATGCAGCAGTCGCTCGGCGAACTGACACGGTATGCGGAGGAGTGCGGGATCACGTTTTTTGTCGAAAACATGCCGGAATGGCACTATTTCTTTCTCCGCTCCCCCGATGAGCTCCCTCTTATCGGCGGGCTGGGCCTTGCCCTCGACGTCGGCCATGCGCACCTGAACGGCTGCCTCGATGCGTTTCTCGAGTGCCCGATTTCCCATTTCCACCTCCATGACAACGACGGCACGGAAGATTCCCATGTGGCTGTCGGTGACGGGACGATCGATTTCACGAAGGTTTTAACGGCCGTTTCGAAAAATTCCGCAATCCCGGTCATCGAGGTCGGGACGCTGGACGGCGTGCTTGCGAGCATCGACCGCCTCGGCCTGCACCGGTAACGCCCGCGTTCACGGGCCCGGAATCCGGGGAAACACTCCCATTCTCTCATCCCGTTTCAGTAGTGTTTTATACGTTGCCTGCCGACATGTATGATGCACCAGTGCCTCAGTGGCTCAGCCGGCAGAGCGCGTCCTTGGTAAGGACGAGGTCGCGAGTTCAAATCTCGCCTGAGGCTCTTTTCCTTTTGTTCAAAGCTTTTTGAGAATTCAGAGCGTTTTAATCCGATAAGGCGAGTGGGGATCACTAGGGTAGTGTGGGTGCACCTGCAAGCACCCGGCGTATCTCTTTCGGGTCTCCTTGAAGAGAATCGAACGCCAGGTGGACTTGTTCCTCCGGCTTCATTGCAAAATAATCCGTCTCTTTGAGAAATAGATATTGTTTATAGCAGATTTGAGGCACGATCAAGGAATGCAGGGTCTCATTTTCTCCATTTTATACCGGATGATCGCGTGTTATACAATGGGATCAGATTCAGGTATTTGAGTGCCTCTTCTTTCGAAGATACACCATATACTCGATCATCAAGAATATCCGGATAACGGATACGTGAATCAACGCGTTGATCCGCAAACTCACCACTCCAGCCATCCACCCGATATCCAAGAATGAGTCTTCCGTGCGCCCATGCCATAGCTATTTCCGAGAGCGTGCCCGATCCACCTCCAATGGCAATAAGCGCATCAG
>LKUD01000057.1 GCA_001412355.1 Methanoculleus sp. SDB | reverse complement strand
CCGATAGCAGTGACCTCTGGCAGGATCAACCAGAATTTTTTTTGAAGAAGTACTCTACAGACACACGGTCTGCAGTCTTCGGCACACAGTATCGGTTTTTTTCAAAGGAATTTGGCGGTTACTAAATAGATTTCCGCATTGCCAAGTGCCAACGTCAGAACCAACGCCCCCACCCGGGCGATTTTGGTTCTCCATCACGAATCAGAGGAATAATGTATGTATCGAGGGTATTTATACCCTGTTGTTTCTTCCTCGTGTGAAGCCGGGAGCCGGACGGTTCACCGCCCGATTCACCTGATCCACCTCTGTCCTCACAGGGGATCTATGTTGGTCCGGACCGGTATTAAACCTTGCCCGGACTGACCCCCGGCCCGGCGGCACGCGGCCACCGGATAGATCGACCCGGACCCCCGGGGCGGCAGGACGCCGCACCCGGAAACACGGGACTGATCGACCTTACTATGTAAGCGGGAGTAGTACATAAAGGTAATGTCGAGGGATCTCCGGTAGTTCAGTGCAGGAAATGTAACCTTCCATGATTTTTGATAATTCTCGTGCGATAACCGTTTTTATGTCACGATTTCAGCATGAATTCTGGGTGCGCGCGCAAATGAATCCCTGGCCTGAGCAGTCGGTTCTCTCAAAAAAACGTGCAATCAATACGCTAAATCGGGGCGATGCTGCCGCAGTTGCATGGTGATCGCGCGGTCACTTCCGCCGGGCGCCCAGCTCGGCAAGAACATCCTCAAGTTCTATATTTCCGGCACGCAGCGCGAGCAGAAGATGAAAGATCAGGTCGGCAGCCTCTGAGACCTTTCTCTCGTACACCTCGTTTTTCATGGCGAGAATAAATTCGGTGCTCTCCTCCCCCACTTTTTCAAGTGCCTTGTCAATTCCTTTTCGGTGATTGAGGATGTCGCAGACATAAGATGCGGGAGGCGGATTATCCACGCGATCCTGAATGATCTCCCATAACGTACGGAGCATGTCCGTGTCGCTCATTGTCCTTCCTCTTTGTGGATGATGTCCCCGATCTCTATGCCGAAGAACCGCCTGCTGAGGATGCGTGCCTTCTCGATGTTTGCACCGCCTTTTCCTATTGCGATGCCAAGATCACTTTTTTTCCGGACAATGACGTTGTATTTCCGTTCATTATCACATACAATCTCTGCAATATCCGCGGGCTTGAGTATGTTTCTGATAAATTCTTCGGGTTCCCCCGCTTCTTCGACCATCTCAATTCTTTTACCGAGAACTTTCTGCATCTTTTTAATATTGTCTCCGTTCTTTCCGATGGCCATCCCCATGTCGCCCTTTTTAATGACATAGATGACCCTGTCGAACTGGTCGTCGATAATACAGTCAAGGCCGATTGATTTTGTGAGAATGCGAAGTTCTTCAATATATCTTCTCTCTTTGAAACCTATTGTTCGAAGCATTGGATAAATCGGATCTATGTTAGTTACTCCTTCATTAAATCAATTGGTACCGGTGATCCTGCGCGAGATTTTGGTTCACGCTCACGGGCAAGGGGGCAGCCCCGCTTTATACACATCTTTATGTGATTGGCTATGCAGTATTAGACTGATGTACGGGAGATATGAGTATGATTATCACTATTCCGACGAGAGAATACATGCCGGCATCGTCAGGAACCGCGGATATCATACGTATACCCGAAAAATTTCCGGAATGGATACCGTTGAAAAG
The DNA here is from genome assembly GCA_001412355.1 of Methanoculleus sp. SDB. Taxonomy (NCBI): domain Archaea; kingdom Methanobacteriati; phylum Methanobacteriota; class Methanomicrobia; order Methanomicrobiales; family Methanomicrobiaceae; genus Methanoculleus; species Methanoculleus sp. SDB. Next base: position 11,764 of record LKUD01000057.1, on the reverse strand, counting down.
CGTATTCTCTCTGATGAAGGTCGCATCATTGTCAATCCCGTTGAACCGCTCAACCTTCCTTCCGAAATCACTAATTTGCTTGAGATAGAATTCGATTCCCTTCTGATTGAGCCGTTTGGTAAAAAAGAAATATATCTTACATTTCCTATCGAAATCGGTGTTTTTATCGCCGCCAAAAAAAACATCCAGGTTCTCGATATCTTCTCATTCTCCCCACCGAAATATTCTCTCTACGGTCCTTCAAACGGCGGGGATATTACGCGATGGTGGCATAGTGATGTATTTGACAGCATTCCTGACGTGAACAGGGACCTACAGGGTGTCATGCAGCTGACAATTGATAATACGCACCGCGAATGGATCGAAGTGTCCCGGGCCGTCTTTGAGGGATACGGAATGAAAATATATTTTGGCGATATAGTCTCGATGGTGGCCCGGTTGAAGATTATCAACCGCCGTCTGGCAGAAACCGAATTTTACGACACGCCGCTAACCGACGTGCAGAGTAAGGCGCTCGAACTCTATACGGCACGGGAACTGCATGTCGTGAAGCGGACATATGAGATGGACTGGGGCGTGATGTGAGTGGTCTCTCTCGCGGAATTTCTGCAAAACCCGATTGGATCGACAGGAATTACCTTCAATGATCTGGCATGGCTCGCAATCTTTCTGGTTACATCGATTATCGTTGCGAAAATAATCACCGGCCGCCTGCGGAAATCACTTGAGGAAAAATTACCCAAAAATGATCTCGGTATTCTTCTGAAAGTCGTATATTTCGGTATTGTCGGCTTTGGACTGCTAATCGGGCTGCCGAATATCGATCTCTCGGGAGTCCTGCTGGCCGGCGGAATCGCAGGTATTGTCATTGGTTTTGCCAGCCAGAGCGTGGTTTCAAATTTTATATCCGGCCTGTTCCTGATCATTGAGCGCCCCATAAAAATCGGCGATAATATTGATGTCAATGATATCCTCGGCACGGTTGAAGATATCAGAATCCTCTCCACAATTGTGCGGACCTATGATGGTATCTATGTCCGTCTTCCGAATGAGCAGGTCTTTACATCGAACATCACCAATTACGTTGTAAATGCCGGACGCCGGTTTGGTTATGTCGTCGGAATACGGTATGAGGATGATGCCGATAAGGCGGTGCGGATTATAAAAGAGGTAATATGGAACCATCCGTACGCACTCGTCCACCCCTCGCCCAGCGTGTTCGTAGACGAACTGGGAGATAATGGCGTTAATATTATTGTGAAGATCTGGGCTCCTTCACGCCAGTGGTGGGATGTCAAGACAGAACTTCTCTGGAAAATTAAAGTGGCACTTGAAGCCGAAGGTATCGAGATACCGTTCCCGCAGCGGACCGTATGGTTCCCTGACGGTATCCGTGCCGAAATGCTTCAGTCTGATAAGTAAAAACGGCCTGTGCCGCTCATTAACGCGGCAGGCATGAAAAAAGAGCGAAAAGAACCGGGGTACGGACATGGTCCGGCACCCGGAAAAGCCGGTAGTTACCCGATCAGATACGTGATCGATACAGTTGCGGTCACGTCGACGGTGTTGGGTTCAATCGGCGTTGGGACGGAGGCCGCCATGCTTTTTTCGGCACCTGCGAGAGTGTCATATCGCACCGGCGGGTAGTAACTCCCGACATTCACCTCCCTCACGCCGATAATATTCACACCCATTGCGGCCGTCACTGCATTCGCATCGGAGCGTGCCCGCCGCACAGCATCCGTGAGCGCTTCGGCCCGAAGTGTTTCCTGTTTTTCATCGCTCACCGAGAAGGAAATGTAATCCGTACGATCGGCGCCGTTTGCCACTGCGGTGTCAATCACATCGCCGACTTTCGTAATGTCGGTGAGGGTGACGAGGAGAGTGTTGGTAACGAGATAGTACTTTATGGTGGGGCTCAGGATGCTTCCCGTGTCGCTGTCCCTGACCGGGTAGATCGAGTATCCCGTCGTCTTCAGATCAGCGGATGTGATGCCTATCTCTTTGAGAGCGGCAATCACTCCGTTCATTCGCTGGGCATTTGTCTGCTGAGCTGTTTTTACATTGCCATGCTCTGTTTCCACGGAGAGGGATACCATTGCTTCGTCAGGATCCGTAGTTACCGTACCGGTTCCAGAGACGTAAATGACTTTCTCATCGCTCCCGTCCACCGCACCGAATGCGGTTCCGGCAACAGCGGCACACAGCACGAGAATCGCGCTGATAACGAGTACTGCTTCATGTTTCATTGTCATCGCGATCATCTTGTCCCCGCCATGGAAATACTTACCTTTGAGTTCAATTTTTTTCGAACCCATCGTGAAGATCAGATTCGTTCGCGGTGGACGGATGAGCGGGCGGGTCATACCTCAGACGCAACGCCGGCACCCTTCGGTTGAGTACGTGGCCTGTAAAAATATGTAAAATGTGTTGGATGTGTTACCAGTCTTCACGATCTTCGTCGAAGTCGGTACCCGTATCATCCTCATACGCGAGGGTAGCGTCATCTTCACATGTGATCCTGACGCGCTCGCACAAATCGAGATATTTTGTGCAAAAGAGCATATTTCCCCGTAATTCGGATCTCGGACAGACCTCGCATTGTCCGTCTTCACCTATCAGCATTGTTCACAGATCTCCATGGTGTACAAAAAGCGAATGATCGCAGTACCAATAAATTTTATGGGTGGATTGCACTAAAAAATCGAAAATAGTGGAGTTACTGATGCATATGAGTAGTGCGGCGGACAGACCGGCGCGCAATCCCGGAACCATAGCATAAACCATATCATGCTTTCGGGCCTTCCTCTCATACCACCCGGGTCTGAGCCTGTTCCCTGAGGTATGAAAGGAGGTACCACGATCCTCCGGAACCTTTTCCCGTGGCACCGCTTCCTTTCCAGCCTCCGAATGGCTGAGCGCCCGGCCACGCCCCCGTTGTGGCCCCGCCCTCCCTGTTGGCATAACAGACTCCGAACCTGATATGATCAAAGAAGAATTCGATCTCCGCGGAATCTTCCGAAAAAATTCCGGCAGTCAGGCCGTATTCGGTATCGTTTGCCTTTTCGAGTGCTTCGTCAATGCCCGTGAAGGTATCGACAACAACGAGGGGGGCAAATAATTCGTCGCGGAAGAGACGGTGGCCGTGGTTCAGTCCCGTTACAACCGCCGGCATTGCATAATATTCGTTGGCAGGTACCTTTGTCGTATCCACTCTCCCTCCTGTCCTGACACTACCCCCGTCGCGATGTGCTTCAGCCACCGCTGCTGTATAACAATCGATTGCCGTCTTGTTAATCAGCGGTCCGAGGAAGGTCTCCTTGTGCCGGGGATCACCTGCTGTGATTGTACTCATCCGTTCGGTCAATGCCTCCATGAAACGGTCGAAAATGCCCGTTTGTACGTATATTCGTGATGTAGCACTGCATTTCTGGCCACTGAATCCGAAAGCCGCCCGTGTTATCCCTTCGACTGCTTTTTCGATGTTCGCGCTATCCGTTACGATACAGGGATTTTTACTGCCCATTTCGGAAACGACGGGTTTGGAGTACGGCTGCGATATCGCGAACTGCCGTGTGAGCCACATGCCGGCTTCCCGCGAGCCGGTGAATGCTATGCCGTCGATGTCCGGATGGGATGTTACGACTTCACCGAAAACCTCCCCGGGACCGGTAACAACGTTAAATACACCCGTAGGGAGGCCGCTGCTGATAAATGCCTGGTAGAGCTTCAGGCCTGAATACGGTGCGGTGCTGGCAGGTTTGAGCACTACGGTGTTGCCGGTTATGATCGCAGCACCTGCCATTCCCGCCGCAAGTGCGATCGGGAAGTTGAACGGTGATATTACTGCCCATACGCCGTACGGGTGCAGCACGCTTCTACAGTGTTCACCCGGAATTTCCGATATCGTGGGAATTATGAATCCGTTATGCGCTTCGAACTGGTCCGCATAATACCGGAGGAAATCAATCGCTTCGCTCACTTCGGCGATTGCCTCATACCGATTCTTTCCGGCCTCGTAAGTAATGAGTGCTGCAAGGGTGAATTTCTGCCGGTCCAGCGTGTCTGCAGCAGTTCTGAGAATACGAACCCGTTCTTTCCAATCTGTCCTGCCCCAGGTGGCAAACGCCTCTTTTGCCTGTGCAATGGCACGTCGGGCATCCTCCCCGTTTCCTTTCTGGAAATAGCCGATCAGGATTTCCGAATCTATCGGGGAACGGACCTCGAACTCCTCTCTGGTAAACAGACCGGTATCACCGATAAACATCGGGTGATGCTGCCCGAATTTTTTTTCAATTGAGTCAAGCGCCTTTTCATATGCTCCATGAATACTATCATCGGCGAGGAGCGAGACATAGGTGACTTTTTTAGGTGACATAATTCATCGTCCTGAAGGTTCCCGGTATGGAATGATTCCTGCATCGGATGCGTTATGGTGCAGAGGGTCGGCCCGGCGTGGAATGACCTGACCGCATCAAGAATACTATCCATAGAGGGGGCACATTGGGCGTTATCTTTCCCCCGTCAATAAAAACATTTTGTATTCCTGATCTTCAGAGGCTGTCCATCACGCGAGTGAGAATGGTCAGTCCCGTATCTATGTCCTCCTTCTCTATCGTCAATGGCGGACAGAACCTGATGGTGGAGAGGCCGGCAGGCAGCATTGTCAGTCCCTGCCTGAATGCTTCCGTAAGTATGTGCGTCCTGGCTTCCCGTGCCGGTTTTTTGGTCTTTCTGTCATTCACAAGTTCCATCCCGCACATGAGTCCCATTCCCCGGACGTCTCCGACAATCTCGTGTGCCGCTTCAAGCTTCCGGAGTCCTGAAAGGAGGTGGGCACCGGTATCCATAACATGCCGGCCGAATCCGGGCCGGCTCACAATGTCGAGTACTGCGAGCGCTGCCCTGCATGCGAGGTTATTCCCCCCGAACGTACTGGCATGGGATCCGCGCGGCCAGTTCATTACCTCGTCTGATGCTATCGTCATTCCAAGCGGAAGCCCCCCGCCAATGGCTTTTGACAGGCAGACGATATCCGGGGTTATTCCGAACTGCTCGCACGCGAGAAATGTTCCGGTCCGGAAACATCCCGACTGCACCTCGTCTGCAACAAGGAGAATCCCATGCTCGTCGCAGAGATCACGCAGACGCCGCAGGAACGTTTTCGGAGGGACGATATACCCGCCTTCACCCTGCACCGGTTCGATAAATATCGCCGCGACTTCATCGGGCGCAACCTCGGTACTGAATACCTCTTCTTCTATGTAGGTGATGACATCAAAATCGCACGTGTCCCGTTCAAGTCCCATCGGGCGATACGGATTTGGATACGGTACATGTATGACGGGAAGAAACGGCCCGAAGTACTGCCGCTGGATCACATTCGATGATGTCAGGCTGACAGCGCCATAGGTACGGCCGTGAAATCCTCCGTAAAATGCAATGAAATACTTCCGTTTTGTGTGGTGGCGTGCGAGTTTTAAGGCAGCTTCGACACTTTCCGCCCCCGAATTTGAAAAATATACCGTGTCGAGTCCGTCGGGCATCAGTGTGACGACCTTCTCCGCGAGCCGCACGGGCACCTCCGAACAAAAGTCGAGAAAGGCTCCGTGTGATAACAGGGAGGCTTGTTCTCCTATGGCGCGGACAACGTCCGGATGATTCCATCCGACATTCATGACAGCGATACCGGCAGAAAAGTCCAGATACCTGTTCCCGTCCACATCCCAGAGATTCACTCCTTCGGCGCGTTCGAGCACGAGCGGATATTCCCGCACCATGGACTGTGATACGACATGTGCATCCCGGGCGAGCACATCACGTGCTCTGGGACCCGGAGGCACGGTCTTCATAAAGGGCTCCATAGTCTCACATTGCGGACTTCACAATAATAATTTGGGGTGACCAGAGGGTAGCCTTTTTCCGGTCCGCCTCCCCGGAATAATGCCTGCAGGTAAGGTATATTCCGGCAGCAGTACTTTGATCATCCCGTTTCTTCGACAACCCAGCCCAGGTACCCGCCATATCCTCCAACTATCGGAAGCGCAATGATCTCCGGCGTTTCATAGGGATGAATCTCCCGAATCCTTTCGATAAGCGCGTTGAGGCGGCTTTCAACCGTTTTCATTATCATCAGATTTTCGTTCTCGAGACATGGCTCTCCATTCCAGGTATAACGGGATTGTACACCCGTGATATTGACGCACGCAATAAGGTGCTCCTCAAGGAGGATTCTCGCAATTCTATCGGCATCTCCGGGCGGTGCCGTTGATAAAACGACGATGCAGGGAAATCCTTTGTGATCCATGATACATGCCCTCGTTTCTGCTTTCCTTCGGTGAGATTATAATGGTGCCGTCCCTGCATTTTTCATCCCGTGCGGGAGCGTGCCCGGTGGACGGGAACGTCAGATGCACAGTAAATCGGCTTCAATAACAGAGCGGGTATGTCCGATGCCCCTGATGCGCTGTGTCCAGCGGCGGGTCCGGATGCTGCCTGGTGAAAACCGATTAAAAAGGCGTTTAACTTCATCTTCAGTGAAATAATGCGTGTGAATGCCGTCTCCCCTGCGATAGGTATGATCCTCGACTTCCTCGCCTTTTCCTGAGCGCATGTCGTCACGTGCAAAGGCACGAAAAACTAGTCGTCCTCCTGTTTTAAGAACACGCCAGACTTCATTTGCGGCTTCAGATCGCGAAGCGGCGGGAAGGTGGCCGAAGATATGGGACGCTACGACGGCATCGAATACGGCATTTTGGAAGGGCAGGGCGCACCCGTCGCCAATGATCCAGGTGACCCGCGACGCCGTGCCCGGAACGTCCCGGGAAAGAAGGATGGCCTGCCGGGAAAAATCCAGCGCACAGACCTGCCACTCCCGGGAGAGCATACCGGGGATACTCCTGCCGTTTCCGCAGCCGAGTTCAAGCACGCGGGATCCCGGTGCGAGGGGGGGGAGAATATCGGACTGTCCTCCCCAGAGATGACCGCGGGTGGCATATCCTTCCTCCCATCCGGTGAGCAGGGGATTCATGGTTGTACATCGTTTTGCTTTTTCATGAGGATTGCGAATGGGATGGGAGTGCCGCCGAGCGGTATTCCATGCTGAAAAAGTTACGCCCGGGCCTGAAACCGGAAGGGTTGAGGGCATCAGGGTTTGGTGTCCGGTTGTGTGACGGTAGGGTGAGAGCGTCATTGTTTTTCGGGACAATCTCTCGGGAATAATAAATTTTTTATCACCCTGCGGTCGTATTATCCCCGATATGTCTCGCCCGCAGTTTCCGGGAAAGGTTATCCGCCTGCCTGAGCGGCTCCGGGAGGGTATACCCATTACCTGTTGTGTCCATAACCAGGCGGACAGCCGTCCGGAGATCTACTCCATATCCGGCGGACACGATGAGAGGCCTGCCCTTGTGTGCGGTACCTATCGCAATCCCGATGATTTCATCATCATCGATGACAGGAGTTGTCGATCCCACGTGTTTTGGCAGCCGGGAAATCGTACCGGTCAACAGCCGTCGCGCAATGCCTATTGTGGGAATGTCCAGTAAAACGCCCAGGTGCGTAGCAAGTCCGAACCGCCGGGGATGAGCGTACCCATGGCCGTTTGCCATGACGACGTCCGGCATCACCCGAAGAGATCGTACAGCCGAAAGAAGCGCCGGAACTTCTCGGAAAGCAAAAAAACCTGGGATATAGGGATAATTTACCCTGCGGACGATGCACGAGGAGTCGATGAATGAATTTTCAGGGTAGGACATCACCACTGCGGCGGCGCACCCTTTATCCGCGTCATAACTGACGTCCACACCTGCAATCGTATGTACAGTCTCAATCCTGAGGTATTTTTCAGGCCGGCACCGCTCCCGTAATCGCTCCTGAACTCTGATCAACTTCGGAATGCCGCTGGTTATTTCCATAATCTATCCTTGCCGGAATACCTGACCCCATCACAATTTTATTCCTGTTGCGAGGCGATTTTAGTATGCGTCACTAGTGTTAATCTTAAGTGCCTTGCATTTATTTATATCAATATATATTTCTAGTATTATACGGTCCAATAGATGATCTACTTGAAGCACTCAAACGAACTATATGCCAGAACCTGTCAGTCAACCCGTATGACTTATTTATTTCAATCAATCCGCATTTCCTCCTAAATCGCGTTGCCTGGGCCCGATGACAAGATCCGATTCCCGATATCAGACGGTAGATTTTCTTGTCACGAATTGAGAGGTGTCGAATATGTGGAAAAGACTCTTGATAGGAGCATTCGCTCTAGTAATCATTGTCGCGATGGCCGTGCCGTCGATGGCAGTGGACGTCAGTACAGGCGTATCGATTTCCTCGGGCAGTGGAGCAATACCCGTGGTGAAGTGCAAATGGGAGCAGGACCAGTCCGGTAGTCTTGAAGATGGCGACCCTGGTCACTCGATGCCGGGAAGCCAGTTCCTGCCTCCCGGTGAATTTGATGCAGTAGAGATGGTAGACTACTTTGTTGTCGTGCACGATGAGGAAGAGAACGGGAATGTGCTCCTCGTGTCGGTGGACGTGTATCATCCTGAAAACTGTTGGGGTGACGGCTCGTTCAAGTACCAGGTCATGCTGGATCAGCTGGGCAAGGCAGAGGGCATAGCTTATTTCCAGGCAGCAGCAAGCGCAGGGCTCATTGCCTACAACAGTCCGCATGACTATGCCGACGTGCTGTATGAGCTCGATAAGGATACTGCGGCGGTCTGGATGGGTAGCGGCCCGCTGCATTACTGCCAGCCTGCCGGGGATTATCGTGTAATAGCCCTTGCAGTGGATCACAACAACAATCCTTCGGACCCCTTCGAGAACACGTTCGAGTATGTTCCTACCGCACTCCTTGAATTTGATTTCACAGAAGTTGATTATGGCGCTGTGAATATCGGCGTTCACAAATGGATTTCCGGGGACATGGTCTTTGGCACGGCTAACAAGCCGACGGTGAGAAACATCGGAAATGTTGATGCGAAGGTTAAGATCTACCAGGATGACATGGGCTTTGGCAACAGCCAGGGCGTATGGAACGTGAAGTATGACGCCCGGATGGGTAGCGACAATGCGTACACGGTTAATTACGGTCCCTATGAGTGGATCACCCTGCCGAATGCGCTGCCGAGATGCGAACTCGAAGAGCTTGATTTCTCCATTGAAATCATTAAAGGGTTCGGTGCACACGCGGGTATTATAACCCTCGGGCAGGAGCTTTCCTGCAACGCGGGATGAAGGGGTTAAGCCATTCATATGGCCTCCAACAACCCTTTTTCAGGATGTGAATCTTCACGATCCGGGTTTTTTTTCGGTGCGGAAGAAAGGGCCCTGCCGAACCATCGATACAGGTATTCCCGGAAAACGAAGAATTTTATCGGTGCTTTTTTCCGGTATCTCTCCGGAATGGGATGTCCGGCAGGGTGTAGGTACCGTTGGGGATTTCCTGATTCCCTGAATTCGTCAGGATACCGGCGATTTCAACGCTGTGTGATGACTCCCGTTTCCAGATTATATTGTGCACCGAATAATATTTATCCTAGAATAATAATGAAAGGAGGATACTCATGTCATGCCGAAGCATGCGTTTTTGGATAATCGCTGCTATCGTGTTCTCTCTGCTCATCGGGAGTGCCGCTGCCGAGAGTTCTGGCGCGGCAGCAGATCTGAATGAGACATCTGCCGGAACTCCCGAGGAGACGGTAACCCCTGAGGAGACGGTAACCCCTGAGGAGACAGTAACCCCTGAGGAGACAGTAACCCCTGAGGAGACAGGTACTGCTGGTGCGTGTGGCCCGCGTGTCTGGTGTCTGTGGGAGCAGGACACATCAGAAGGGCTGGAGGACGGTGATCCGCTTCACAGTACTGCAGGCACGCAGTTGTCTCCGCCCTGTACATTTCAAGTTGTTGAGGATGTCGAATATTATGTGGTCGCGGTGGATACAGGGGAAACCGATAATCCTTGCGTCGTACTTCATACGTACTTCCCGGATAATGAATGGGGTGACGGGTCCCTCGATTATGAGATTGATCTGGCTAAACTGTCTCGGGACGAAGGGATCGATGTTTTCGATGATGCGGCGGCAGCAGATCTGGTCGTATATGACGCAGTTACCTATTCGGACGTACTGGAAGAACTCCAGACGGGCAGCGCTTCGGTCTGGACCGGTACCGGACCTCTTTCGTATCACGACCCTGCAGGCGAGTACAGGATCGAAGCGATTGCCTCTGACATGAACGAAACCACCTGTATTCTTGAAAACCGGTTCCTGTACATTCCCGTCGCTTGTTGCGAATTTGATTTTACCGCCGTTGATTACCAGCCCGTGGATATAGGGGTCACCAGCTGGATTTCCGGAGATACCATTTTCGGGACAAGCGACAAGCCGACCGTAAGAAACATCGGAAATGTGGACATCAGGATCATGATTATGCAGGACGACATGAGTGTTGATGCTCTGAAGTATGAAACACGGATGGGCAGTGACGAGGCAAATGCAGTCGAGTACCTGCCCTACGATCTCATAACCCTCCCGAATGTCCTTTCGCCCGGTCAGACCACTGAGATGGCGTTCTCAATCCTTGTTACGGAAGGATCGGGAACGCATAACGGGACGATGCATCTCGAAGGCATACAATCACCGTGACCCGGATCACGGGAGGCGTGTGTGCACACGCCTTTCCCTGTTTTTCAAACTCATCAGGAATGGTACGCACCAGTAGTGCCCGGAACCAACACTTCGTCTCAGGTTATTTTCTGAGTACCCTTTTATTATTTCAAGCCTGATATTAATCGTAAAATTCACCGAATAATATTTAAATTCTCGTTATTACATGAAAGGTAGTGGTACTTATGTCAGGAACAACCATGCGTATCGCGATCGCAATCCTTCTTGGCTGCACCCTGCTCATCTGGTGTGTCGGCGCAATCAGTCTTGGAATCGGACCGTCGGAAATTAATATTCCCGATTCTATTCGGGGGGGTGTTTACGAACGCTCTGCACAGGTCTTTTACAACGGAGACACGCCCGCCACCCTCACTCTGAGCACAACCGGTTCGGCAGGCGACTGGATTGAATTCTATCCGCAGGACGGAGAGACCGTCTTCACCGAGATCGAACTTGATCCCGGGGAGACAATGCCTGTTCTTATCAGGATTTCCATCCCCTCCGATGCGTCCAACGGTGATTATTCCGCAACAACCGTCATGGTAACAAAACCATTGAAAAGTGAATCGAAGGATGTCGGTGCCAGCATATCACTTCAGGCAACTCTTTTGATAAAGGTTCACGTTACCGGCACTCAGGTTGTAAGCGGTAATGCGGACATGATCCGTGTGGGAGATACGGAAGTGAATTCTCCGCTTCAGGTCACGGTATTATTCAGAAATACCGGCAACGTTGTGGCCGGACCTGATATCACTCTCGAGATTTTAAAGGACACTGAAGTCATCGATTCGGTCCGGCAGACGGATATAACGGTTCAACCCGAAAAACAGGCTATAATCCCCGTAACCTGGAGCGAAACGAATGTGGAGACGGGGAAGTATACCGCACGGGTAACTGTCACTCTCGAAGGGACAATAATTAAGCAGAGTTCAATTGAGTTTGAAGTGTTCGCACCCGGAACGCTGACGCGCGAAGGAGCGCTTGTCGATTTGATATATGAAGGCATACCGAAGAAGGACGGAGTTGTCAAGATTATCGGCGACTTTAAAAATACCGGAAAAATTGCGACACGCGCAAAACTGATA
>LKUD01000056.1 GCA_001412355.1 Methanoculleus sp. SDB | reverse complement strand
AAAAATCCAAATACTTTTAGATTTTTTCCAAAAACCGAATCTTATTAGGGAGCAGTTGATACCGACCTAATGCCAGATATATAGACGGAACAGAAGGCATGATGCTAACCGATTTGAATTCTAATGATCGTGCACGCGTCACGGCTATCGTGGGGGGACATGGCTTCAGGCAGCAGCTCGCCCTCCGCGGCATCGCCGACGGCTGCACGGTGAAGATCATTTCCTGCTCCCGCGGGCCCGTCATCGTCGAAGTGAAGGGGAGCATCCTCGCTCTCGGGAGGGGCATGGCCCAAAAAATCAGGGTCATGAGGCTGAATTCATGAGAAAGAAACTCTCTGACCTGGCATTCGGGGAAAAAGGCGTTGTCACGGAAATCCTGGCATCAGGGCGAGAACTGAACTGCATGGGCCTCAGGAAGGGAAAACAGCTGAAGATGATTACAAAACAGCCCATCAAAGGCCCTGTCGTCGTGCTCATCGGTGAAGTGGAGATCGCCATGGGAATCAGGATGGCAGAGCAGATAACGGTCGAGACCGGATGATGCCGGCCGGATAGGAGCAACAGCATGAACAAACCAGTCGATACCGGGACCACGGTCCTCATGGTGGGCAACCCGAACGTGGGGAAGAGCGCGCTCTTCAACCGGCTTACCGGGGCAAACGCAGTCGTATCCAACTATCCCGGAACCACCGTCGACTACACGGAAGGTACGCTGATCGAGGCGCACCGCACCTTCACGATCATCGACGTGCCCGGCACCTACTCGCTCACGCCGCGGGACGCCGCCGAAGAGGTGGCCGTCCGCCTGCTTGGCGAGCATCCCGATGCAACTGTGCTGCTCGTCCTCGACGCAACGAGAATCGAGCGGGGGCTCTATCTTACCCTCGAGGTCGTCGAACGGGGTGTCCCGTGCATCATCGCGCTCAACATGACGGACGCGGCGCATGACAAACGAATCAGCGTCGACGCAGCCGAAATGGAGCGGTTGCTCGGCATCCCGGTGATCGAAACGACCGCCATCAGCGGCGAGGGTGTCAAACGGCTTGCCGGAATGATCCGCATGGCGAAGGCCGCAGATATCAGCGCCATCAGGAGCCGCCTGAACGGCGGTGAACCCGGGGAAGAGAGGATGACAATAAGGCCGGGATGCGGCGGCTGCGGGCTGTGCGTCCGATGAAACTGACCACGGACGAGCGCTGGGACCTCGTCGACGCCATCGCAGAGCGGACCGTCACCGTCGGCACGTACCGGCAGACAATCGGCGACATCCTCGGGGAGCTCACGGTGAAACCCGCAACCGGCATCCCGGTGGCGGTTGCCGTGCTGTATGCGTTCTGGAGCATCTTCGGATCCTTCGCCGGAACCCTTGTCACCGACGGGTTCATGGTCAGGCTCTTCGACGACCACTGGCTTCCGTGGCTGCAGGCATCATGGCCCGCCCCGGACAGCCTTCTCTACTATCTCGCGGTGGGCGATCCCCTTGCGGAAACCTGCTTCGAGGCATTCGGCATGCTCACCTCCGGCCTCTTCGTCGCCATCGGCGTGGTGCTGCCGGCGGTGCTCATCTTTTACCTGATGATGACGCTCCTCGAAGATTCGGGCTATCTGCCGCGTCTGGCAGTGCTGATGGACACCGTGCTCCACCGGATCGGGCTGCACGGGTATGCCATCATACCGGCGATCCTCGGGCTCGGGTGCAATGTGCCGGCGGTGACAGCGACCCGCATACTGGAGACCCGGAAGCAGCGGTTCATGATGATGACCCTGCTTGCCATCTTCATCCCCTGCGGCGCCCAGCTCGGCGTGATGCTGGATGTCATCCCCGACCTTGTCGGGCCGGTCATGCTTTACCTGATTTGCGGTTTCGGGATCTTCGGCTTCGTGCTCGACCGGATCATCCCCGGTGAAAATCCCGAGATTCTCATCGACGTCCCGCCCTACCACTGGCCGGCATGGGAAAACGTCGCACAAAAACTCTGGACCCGGATGAAGGGGTTTTTGAAAGAGGCGGTGCCCTTCGTGCTCTTCGGCGTGCTGCTCGTCAACCTCCTCTATCTGGCCGGCGTTATCGGGGCGCTCGCAGATCTCTTCGAGCCGCTCTTCGTCACGTGGTTCGGCGTTCCGAAAGAGACAGTGGGGCCGCTCATTGCGGCATTCCTGCGAAAAGATCTCGCCGTCGCCCAGCTCTCCACTATCGCCATGACGCCCTACCAGATGATCACTTCCGTCGTATTGATCTCCATCTACTTTCCCTGCGTCGCCACCTTCGTGATGATGCTGCGGGAAGGATGGAAACAGATGCTCGCGGCGGTCGGGGTGCTGTTCGCGGTGGTCTTTGTCTACGGCGGGCTGATCCATGCCATGGGCATCCTCTTGGGGGTTGCATAAATGACCCGGAACAGCCTCTTCACCCTGTGCGTCGGGCTGCTCGGGCTTGCAACCCTCGCCTCCGGCCTTGCCGACATCCTCGTCTGGATCGGAGGGGGCCCGGGGATTACGTTCGGCATTCTGGAAATTGCAGGAGGAGACTTCTTCCGCTGGGGATGGGGAGGAGCGGTCATGGTCTTCGGCGGGCTCTTCATGCTGAGCGGGCTGACAAACTCCGGCAGCCTGCAGCAGTCTGCAAACGTGCTGCTCGGCACGATTATGGTCGGGATCATTGCCGGAACCGATCTCTTCGCGCTGTTCTGTGAAAGCGTTCCCGCAGGAGAAGGAGCGCCGGAGTTCTTCAACAGCATCGCCGGGTGTGTCGGCGGATTCGCCCCGCCCTATCCGCCTGCGATCCTCCTCCTCCCCTGCATGCTGGGGATTCTCTACCATATATGCCGGGGACCGCCCGATGACGCATGAGGCGTTGACACCGGATATGCAGCTTACAAGGGGAGTTCAGCACAGCAGTAACTTCTCCGGAACCCCCCCTTTCAATCCAAATTCTTTTAATGCGGGTGATAATTAAATGAATGTGTGAAAAACCTCAGCAGGAAGGCAGAAGATTATCTTGAAGCGATCCTCAACGTCATTCTCACAAAAGGCTACGCCAAGACCAAAGACGTGGCCGCGGAACTCGGCGTGAGATCGCCGAGCGTCGTGGAAATGTTCCGAAAACTCGACAAAATGGGCTTCGTGGAGTACCGTCGCTACGAAGGTGTGGTCCTCACAGCGCAGGGGAGGGAGATTGCCGAGACGATCCGGTTCCGGCACGAGACCCTGAAACGGTTGTTCACCCTCATCGGCGTGCCCGAGGATATCGCCGATGCGGATGCCTGCATGATGGAGCATGAACTGAGTGAGAGGAGTGTGCGGCAGATCCGTCTTTTTATTGATTTTCTCGCTTCCCGTCCGATCTATGAAACCATGGAGAAGGATTTCAGCCGGTTCTGCACAGCCGGTAAACACGAAGATTCATCTTCCTGATTCTCCGCCCGTTCTCCTTCCCCCGTTTTTCTGTCCGATCCGCCCCCTTTCAGGCCGGGGCAGAGGTTTCACCTCTGGTCACCCGCATAAAAGTTTCTCCTCCCGTGAGAGTATCTTTGAGGAATTTCATTTCACAGCCATCGTCTGACACGCCGCCCGTACCCGGTAAAACGCTCCCCGAATATCTGCTCCATCCGTCTCTCTTCCCGGGGAATCAAGAGAAACTCTGACAGCAGGAAGAAAAGGACGGGGAACACAAATACGACCAGTGACCCGAGGAAGACGGCAAAGCCGATAAGCCAGATCAGCATGCCGAGATACATCGGATTCCGACTGTACCGGAACGGCCCTGACGTCACCAGTACCGATCCCCCTTCCCGAAGCCGGAATCCTGTTCCTGCCTTACAAAATACCCTCGCCGCCCACATCATGAATCCCAGACCGGCAAGCATCACGACGGCTCCTGTGTAGGAATACGGGGGAGCGATCACGATCATCACCGGAATCAGGCAGTGAAACAGGACAGGTACGGCGATCAGAACGACAATCTCCACAATCCCTGTACTGCTACGACGGCCCTTTTCCCTTCCTCCCCTCTTTTCGGATTCTTTTCGAGACATTCCACACTCGTTACATCCGGCCGGGGGGTGCGGTGAAAGACCGCGCCCGGCTGTGCCTAGACCCACCGGTCCAGATGTTTCCTCCCCGCGTCTGTGATACTCACCCGCATCTCTCCCGTCAGCCATCCGCGCTGGAACAGCTCCGCAAGGCTCCCCTCGATAAGCTCATCGGAGGGCTGTTCCTGCTCCAGCCCCAGTGCCCGCACAGCCGGTATTCCCTGGAAATCGAGGGCCTGTCTCGCCCGTGCGACCAGTTCGAACCTCGTATGAATTCCCTCCGTCTCCACAAGGTAGAGCAACCAGTCACGAAGTTGCGTGTGAAGAAAATTTACATACACCGTGTCGATCCAGAACGGGAAGTGGGAAAAGTCCGTCTCTTCCCCGCCAAGAGAACGAACCTGCTCAACCGCAAGCTCGAGTGCACTCTTCAGGATGAGAAGCGCGACGGCCAAACCCACCAGCGTATCCAGTAAAGGGAACCTGAGCTGCGAGGCCACCAGCCCCGCCGTCACGCTCATCGCAACGACGACATGATTGCGCGAATCTACCGACTGGGTAATCAGCGCCATGATGCCGCTCCGGCGTCCCACATACCGCTGATAGGCCCAGAGCAGCAGGCAGACGCCTGCGGAAAAAATGGCGGCGAGAAAGGCGAACCAGTCAGCCTCCAGCTCAAAAGGGACGAACAAGCGCCGCCCCGCTACGGAGAGCGTGAGGAGGCCGGTGGCCAGCATCAGGATCACCAGCACACCATTTGCGGCCCGCTCCCCTCCCGAACGGATGCCATAATAGACCAGCAGGCTGGAGAGGCCGTCGAGAAGCGTGTCGGTAGCGTCGTTGAGAAGGCCGACGCTCCCGGAGAGAAGGCCTGCCGGCAGCTTGGACGCCGCAAGCCCCCAGTGCACGGCAACTGCTGTCCGGGCTGCCGTGCGGGGCTGGAGGAATGCACGTATCGACGCACCTGTTTCCCCCAGCTGCGCGAGTCTCCCGTTTACTACCTCACGTCCCGGGTTCGTCAGGGCGTATCGGTCACCCTCGCGCACGATCCAGCCAAGCTCACGCGCCTCCTCAATACGTTCGTTCACGAATGCCATCCGGTTCCGTGCCGGCCCCCCGGCCTTTTTGAATAATCCAAGAGGCCTGAGGTAGCCGTAAAAACGATGCAGTATCTCGTCATATGTCCGCGGGCCATCCAGCAGAGTAGCGGCAATCCGGATGGTCCGGAGACAGTGCTGGTGCCTCTGGTCGCCTCGTTCTGTTGACATCCCGGGAGTTCCTTTTAATCGCCACCGTCTGCTTCGCCAGCCCCCTCTCCCTCCGGGTACCGGTCAGGAAGAAGCCGCCGTTTGCATGTCCTTCGCCACGAAACGCCATGAGCGGCGATTCCGTGTGTGCGCGAGCATGGCCCGCACCCATTCCGGTGCACGCCGTGGTCGCATCTCGTTGTATGTCACGTGTGGCTTCCCTGCCTCTTGAAATTTTTTGTCGGCTGTCTGCTCTCCGGCACCCGTGCATCCGGAATTCATCATCCGGTGCGAATCCGCCACGCCCCCGTACGGGCAATGAAGCCGCGACAACGATGAAAAATCCCGGATAACTTCGAAAAAAATCGCATTCAACGCCAGATATATTTTATCCGGGATGCAAACACCCGATCATGAATGCAAAAGCAATCGGCGTCTGTGCGCTTGCGGCACTCGCCGTTTTCTGTATATTCTGTGCGGGATGCACCGGCACGGCCCCGGAACACCCTGTCCCCCCCACGACGGTGATACCAACCGCTGCCGAACCCGCATCAGCGGCTGCAGGGGTTGTGACGGATGCCACCACCCAATTCGCCTGCGACTTCTATTCGCAGCTGGCTGCCGATCCCGGAAACGCTGAAAGCAACCTCTTCTTCTCGCCCTTTTCCCTCGCGTCAGCCCTTGCGATCACCTACGAGGGGGCCCGCGGCACGACCGCCGATGAAATGCGCTCCGTCCTGCATTTTCCGGACGACAGCGCCACATTGAGAGAAGGATTCCTCGACATAAACGCCGGGCTGAATGCCGGAGAAGCGAGCTACACCCTGCGCACCGCAAACGCATTGTGGGCGGAAAAGACATACGGGTTCCTTCCCGGCTACATCAGCACGGCAGAAACCTGGTACGGCGCACAGATCACGAACCTGGATTTCATCACCGCCCCGGACGAGTCGCGGGGAACCATCAACCGCTGGGTGGAAGTACAAACCGGGGATAAAATCAGGGATCTGCTGCCCGCCGGTTCCATCACCCCGATAACCCGGCTTGTCATCACCAATGCGATCTACTTCAAGGGTGACTGGGTGCTGCAGTTTGACAAAAACCTGACACAGGAAGCCGATTTCAGAACTGCGTCGGGAAAAACCCTTCAGGTGCCGATGATGGAAAGGACCGATGAGGAGGCCAGATATCGGTACGCAGAAACCGACGAACTCCAACTCCTCGGCATGCCGTACGAACACGGGAACGGGAAACAAATCTCCATGGTCGTCCTTCTCCCGAAGGGGGATGACCTGTCGGTGATCGAGAGTTCCCTGAATGCAGAGTACCTTGCGGCAGTGCAGGCGTCGGCAACGTCACGTCATGTTATGGTCTGGTTCCCGAAATTCACGCTCGAGACTAAGTATTTCCTGCCGGATACGCTCGGTTCGATGGGGATGCCGACGGCGTTTACCGCTGCCGCGGATCTCTCGGGAATGGACGGGACACGGAACCTGTTTATCAGTGATGTGATCCACCAGGCCTATGTGGATGCGAACGAAGAGGGGACGGAGGCTGCCGCCGCGACAGGTGTTGTCGTGTCGCTGTCTGCAGCTCCGGCCGAGCCGGTTCCCGTCTTCAGGGCGGACCATCCGTTCCTCTTCTTTATCCAGGACGACGAAACCGGAAACATTCTCTTCATGGGCCGTGTCGCCGCACCGGAGGGAGCATACGATCGTTGACCCGGCAGAGAGGGAGAGCATCTCTCTCATCCCCGTTTCCAGCCCGTTCCCGATACGCCTGAAAAAATCGGAGAGACTTGTGCAATTACCGCTGAGTATCCATTCAACAGTGGAAAAAGAACTCACTTCTTCCGGATCTCAGCGAGTGCGCGATGCATATAGGCATTAGTGAGATAGATATCGACATATTCCGGGGACGGGATCGACGGCTGTTCGGGCTGATAAATCGTCTCCGGTGACATGTTCCCGTTCTTCACGAACCCGGCACCGGCATTCCCGGGTTTTTCCTTATAGGCATCAACCATCGGCTTACGTACCTCATCCTGCAGCACCGCCCCCACTCCCCGGGTACCTCACGGATCAGCTCTTCAGTAAACCTCGATCCGGTCCACCCATATAACCCACGCACTTCCCACGCTTATCGCACCCGGCCCTCCGATGGTAATGCAATCCTGAATGGGCAGGGACGCTGTGGACGATATTACCATGTCAGCCGGGGCAGGAGGCCATCGAAGATGGTCGGCCGGATCACCGGGGATCCACATGGATGGCATATAAAAAAACACAAAAAGAGGTTTTCCAGCGGATTTTTCGCCGGATGACTCATACGGGATACCGCCGGGCTATCCCCTTACTCTCGTTCCGGAGCCTCCCGCCCACGCAGCCCGAAAACAAGGCCCGCGATGCCAAGCAGCAGGCAGGCTGGCAGGGCAAGCGACGGAAACTCGGGAACAGCGGTGGGATCTTCCCCCGGTTCGGTCTTCTCGACAACGAGAATGGTGTTCATGGCGTACATATTGTCGCCTTCCGTGCTGGAAATGGAGCTCCGCAGGCGTGCTTCGTTGGTCCCGCTGGCAAGCACGGACGACACATCATACACCGAGAATCCTACCTGCGGGCTGCCCTGGTAATCTGCCCAGAAACCGGTGTATTCCTGGCTGTTGAAGTAAAACGTGCTCTCGCCCGTGTCGCCGGCGCTGGCAAGGATGGCAATGGCGGTAGCACCACCCAGGCCGGTGGTGTCGACGCCGGAGAACTGTGCATATGCCGTCGCCTCGTCATCGTTCACCGAGTATGAATTCCGGGCCCAGAGCATATCGAATCCGTCGTTGATCCAGATCTGTTTGACGGTCGTACCATCGTACTGGTAGACGACAATCAGGTAGGCTCCGTAGATACCGTAGTTCTGTCCTGCCTCGGGCGTGATGGTCATCGTGTTTCCGGTTGTGTCGAACTCGCCGGTCACATCATAGACATAAAGGCCGTAGGGATAGCTGTAGCTGCCGAAGCCCTTGATATCCTTGTATGTCGCAACAGGTGCGACGATATTGCCGTTGAACGTCATGGTGAAAGCCGGGTCGACGCCCATCTTGTTGTACGTATATCCCTGGTACAACCGGGCGCTCACCACGGTCGCACCTGCCGGGACGGGGAGATCGGAAGCCGGCCAGCCGCAGGTCGTTTCTGTCCAGCCGGCACCGTTGTATGCTGTAGTGCCCGCAGAATAAAGGACGCCGTACCGACCGTCAAATGATTCCTGCGTGACCAGATCGTCCCCGTCTGTCCAGCGCTTGCCTTTGTACCCGTTGTAGTACAGGATCAGGTCTGCGGTCATCGCGTTGTTGGTCTCGTCGGACTCCGCGATGGCGCCATCGGAGTCCGCGGTGGCTATGACGGTGAGGGGACCGGATGCATAGGCATGGGCGACGGTGTCGGTTACGGTAACCGTTTCCGATGTGCCGGCGGCAAGTGCGCCGACTGCGGCGGAGTACACGGTGCCTGCAACATCAATCGATATAGTCGATGCCGCGGCATCAAGGCCGCCGGTGTTCGTGACGATGACCGAGATCACATTCGGCTCATTGGCAAACATGGCAGCGCCAGCGCCCACGTTGGCGTTGATGCCGGTGACCACGAGGTCAGGGTCTTGAGACTGGGCCACTACCGCTCCCGGCAAAGCCATGAGAAGGATCAGCGCTAAACACCCGATCCGATAAATGTTCGTGTCCATTCGATACTTCCTCCATGGTGTTACTAAATACCATTTTAGTCTGATTATTTATGGTATAAATTATAGATTATTTTACTAAATAATAAAGGTATTTTGATAATTATTATCGGTTATCCGACCACATTACGTTTTCCCGCAGCCCGGAGGCCGCCTTTGCAGGCCCCTAAGCTCTCCGCCAATCGTACGAGCACCACGCCGCAGCTGTCCTACGGATGAAAAAAAGCTTATTTACGGTGGACCTCGATGCGGTTCACCCATTTCACCCACGCGCTTCCCTCGGTGATCACGCCCGGCTCTTCCGATGTGATCGCAATCCTGAACGGGGCCCCGTCGTTATAGGCGAGAGGTTTGCCGTCCTGCTCGTACATGAGGACGATGGTGAGGGGGGGAGACGGGATCTCTTTGAGGTCTTCATCGAAGGTGATGAAGTTCCGGCCGTCCATCTGATCGGGTTCGAAGACCCACATGTAGCCGTCCGGGGCGGAGACCCAGACCGAATCATCGGGGCCCGGTTCCCCGAGAAGGGCTACCAGATCCGCCAGTTTGACGCCGGTGCAGACATAGGGGCCGTATTTTATACCGACCGTCGACACCGCATACCCGTTCCCGGTGTACGACGGGAGAGCAAGGATGTCAGTGTAGCCGAACACTTTTTCATCGGTGACGTTTCCGCCGGCAACCGTAGCGAGTGTCAGGTTGCCCGGAATCGCAGCATCCTCCGGACCGGAAACGCAACCTGCAAATCCGCAGCTTATCATGGCGAAAAGGAGGCCGAGGGATAAAGCGAGCCGCAGGTTCATGGTGTGCGTTTCCTCCGGTAAAGAATGAGAACGGAGCTGATGAAGAGTCCCGCAAGGGCAATCACGGAGCCCGTGCCCGATGCGGGCGTCTCTGCCGGACCCTCGTTCAAGGACTTCACGGGGCTCCCCTCGACGCCGCTGTACCCGCCGGAATAGACGCGAATCTCGTCAACCCATTTGGCGGTGTAGCCGTTCGTCGAGGGGTAGAGGTCGCTGAAGAGGTGCAGCATCTCCTCCGGCATGCACTCACGCATGTCGGTATTGCCGAAGACATGCAATCCCTCTGTATTCGTCGAGGTGTCGGCAAAGAATATCAGCCGCATTCCGGTGTAATAGTCCGGAACATAGCCTGCCCCCTGCCGTTCGCCTTCTTTCGGGGGGTCACCCATGTACCAGCAGAGGACGGGAGGGCCCTGGCGGGGAGCCGGGGCATATATGTTATCATACGGGAACTCAACGTGGTAGCCGTCCACGGCATGAATCATGACGTCGTCTCCCGGCTCCATCCCCCCCACAAGGTCGCAAAGGTCACTGATGGCCGAACCCTTCACGGCCCCGTGATCCTTGAAGTTCGTCGTCTCTTCCGAATCCCACCGTGCCTCGGCATCATCCGTAAAGACCGGTCCCTGATGGTAGTAATGGGTAACACCATCCCCGTATACGGGAAGGTTCTGCTCCATCCACCGGTAATCAACTGTAGTCTCGTCGAGAATCGTTGCCCCGTCCTGCCCGAATTTCACGACATGCACCGATGTCGTGGGTGCGGCAAGGACCGGCACGCACAACGCCGCCATAAGGACGAGGAGGAGAATCGCTCCCCGCCTCCGTGAACGGCGATTGAATCCTGTTGTGTTCTTTTTCATGCAGTTTCACCTGTTAATGTAACGTTCAGCCATGTCACCTGAAAGGGCAGGACAACGACATCATCGATCTCCTCCGTCACATCCTCTCCGACAAGCTTGAAATCATACGAACCGATGTCCATGTAGGAAAATACCGCCGGAGTCTCCGCTCCGGTATACCTGTTGTACAGGTAGATCTTTGCACCCGCCGGATCACTCGTCACGACCACTGAACCGTAGGAATAGGGTTCGAGGATGAATTTTACCGCATTCTGCCGCCCGGCCGCGATCCTGACCTCGCGGTCACCGGGAAGATACCCGGGCTTGGAGACGCTGATCCGGTGGATGCCGGGTGAGAGAGAAGCGAGGGGAAAGGGAGTGCAGTACCCGGCTGGAAAGCCGTCGATAAGAATCGCGGATCCTTCGGGTATCGAGGTTACCGTCACCGGCACGGGTGGTACGCCATCCGCCCGGATGTCAGGCATCTCCTCATAGGCAGAGAGACTCCGGGAGATGTACGTCCCGTTATGCAGGATGGTGATGTAGCGGGAGCCCCCCTTGACGGTTACATTCCGGGGGATCGTGTACGCCGGAAAGACCCCGTTGATCGAAAAATCATCACCCGAATAATCCGGGGAAGTGATTGCGGCCGTCCATTCGATGAGGGGTGCCTGGGTAAAACCAAGGCTGATCATCCCTCCTTCGTATATCCAGACGGATTGCGTGGAGACCGGAAAGTCGGTCTCTCCCCTGTCGATCCGGATGGTGTGTTTTCCTTCCCGGAGACCGGATACCACGGTATTGGTTTTCAGTCCGGTCTTTTTCCCGTCCACATAGATCGTCGCGGCGTCGGGAACCGACGTCACGTACACGCTTCCGACCGGAGCTGGGGCAATATCGGCGATATCGCCCTCAAATTTCATTTTATTAAGACCGGGTCCGTTTTCCGGAAAGAGTTCGACCGAGATCGTTTCTTTTCCTGCAATCAGCACCGGTTCTTCCCATGCGGTAAATCCGTCCCTGCGGATCCGGATCAGGTGCTCGCCCGGACAGATCCCGTCAAGAGTCGCGGGAGTCGTCAGCCCGGTGTAACTCCTGTTCAGGTATATCAGGGCACCGGACGGGTTGGAGGTGATCGAGAGGGAAGGGGGGGTATTGTCGGCGGACAGATTCCCGTCCGCCGTGCCGTTTCCGGCAATCGCCGTGAATGTCGCGTTTACCTGAATAGTACCGGGGATCGCACAGCAGGGCGGGCGGAGATCTGCGGGCACAATGCCTGCGAGGAATTTTCCCAGTATTCCGAGGATGAACGAGATAAGGGAATTCCCCTCCTCCGCGGTCACCGTACCGGTTTCATTGAGGAGGGGCACCACCGCGTACGTGCCCGATTCCCTGACCTCGCAGCACAGGCGGGGGCCCGGCGGATCCGTCCTGCATCCGGCAGGAATCCATGTGCCGTTCTCCGCATCGAATACGGCTAGCGTGCCGGCGGAAGGGCAGGTGTCCGGTGCGACAAGCACCATCGGCAGGCTGCTCTGCAGGCCGTCTGGACCGATACGATACGCGGTGCCGCTGCAGGTGCCGTTTCCTGCCATCTGCTCGAGTAGTAGAGCCGGAACAGCGGGTGTCAGGCGGGTTCCTTCCCGTAGTATAAGGTCCCAGCCGGTGTCAGGAAGGGATACCCGCGTGGTGTTCGGGACCGCACCCGGTTCGGGCAGCAGATACTCCCAGATCGTACGGTTTCCGGACACGGTATCGCCCGTAGGAGCACCATTCATCAGTATAGGTGATGTTGCCGCTGAAAACTGCGGTGCGGGCAGGGATGAATGGTTGAGGATGAGAACTGCGTTCCTGTTCTCAAGGTAGGTGCCCTCCGACCCGGACTGTGAGCTCTGGATCTCTGCGCCGTTCTCCGATGAGTGCAAATACTGACGCACATCGATCACGGGTGCCGTGATGTCATCCGTTCCTGCCGGGAATAGACCGAACCACTCACCTTCGTTAAAAGTCACCCGGTGATCCGGCTCAGCCGTATCCGATCGTGTTGCACCGACGATAATCATGCGGGATCCGTTGACGGTCGCGAGATCGATATCGCCGGAGAAATCCGCTGTCGTCGCAGGGGGCGTGCCGGACTGATCCGCAAAGACACAGTCGCATCCTTCAAGAATCCAGTAGCTGATGGGTGACTGTTCCTCGCATCGGGTGAGAAGAATCAGCCCGATCCCGTACAGGGAGAATACATCATCCGTTCCGCCGGTGTTCGTGACGGCAATCTCATACTCGCCGGACGCGGACAGGAGCTTTGTCACGTCAAAACAGGATGTCTGAAGAATATATTCCTCAAAAACCGTGTTTATCGTATCGGTGTACACCGAATTGGAACTGACGGGGGATTCTCCGAATATCACACGCATTTCAGGATTTTTCGCGGTTTTAGTAACTTTATCCCGGCTTTTTGTAAGATAGACATAGAGGCGGGCACGTACAACGGCTGCATTCTCTCGAATACCGGCGTTAATCGTGTATTTCCGCGTATCCCCGCGTTCAAGCGCATCGGCATACCCCGAAGCGGTCAGGAACTCAAGGGTTCCGTTGAGGGTTCCCTTTTCATAAAGGTAGAGGTTTTTCCCCGTGTATCCTGACGAGTCTGGTGCCCCGTCCGTGCCTTCCGCCACGGGCTCGAGAAGGAAGGAAATTTCAACGGTTTCGTCCTCGGCAACCTCGACTCTTTCTTCCGCAGAGATGTAGCCGGCCTTCCGGACGAGGACGATATGGGTGCCTACGGGGATGTTATCCAGCAGTGCGTCGGTTTTTTCCGCCCGTTCAATCCCGTCGATGACTATCGATGCACCGTCGGGATCCGACGTGACCCCGAGGCTCCCGGTGAGCGGTTCCAGATCGAAGTGCACTGTTGCGGTTTTCCCGTTTTCGACCTCTATCACGACCTCATCGGGGATGCGGTACCCTTCCGCGACAACCTGTACACTGTACTCGCCGGGGAAAATACCGGTGAGTGTTGCATTCGTATACTCGCCGGTTTCCTCTCCGTCGAAAAGAATGGCAGCACCCTCCGGGTCCGATGTGACGGATATGCTGCCGGCAGGATCATCATCGCTGTAAATGGTGATTTCGGTGATATACATACCCGAAAGACCGGTCGTTGTCGGGTAATACTCCCCACCGGTCGTGTAATAGTACCAGTACTTCTCCTCAGCCGCCTCGTGCCAGTCCCATACACCGAATGCATGGAGGCCGAACGGATTTGTCGAGGTATCCGCAAACCAGACCATCCGCATCCCCTCGAAGTAGTCCTCCGAGACATACCCCAGATCGGGGCGCCACCATGCAAGCACAATCGGCCCTTCGCGGGACGAGTATTCGTAGATGTTTTTATAGGCGAAATACCTGTACCAGCCGTCGGATGCCCTGAACTTTGCCTCCTCGCCGGCGCTCATGCCGCCGACAAGGTCGCAGAGATCTTTTACGTTCGTGCCTTTGACGGCGCCCATGTCCTTTTCGAGGATATTCGTGTCCTCGTCGGGATTCCAGCGCAGCTGCGCTTCCACCTCCGGGTCGGGATCATCAACGAAGATCGGACCCTGATGGTAGTAGTGCGTCACCCCGTCGCCGTAGACGGGAAGATTTGCTTCCATCCACAGGTAGTCGACGGTGGTTTCGTTGAGAACCGTGTCGCCGTCAGCGGCAATCCGGACAAGGTGCACGGATGTGCTGGCCCCGGCGGCGGGTGACGCGGCGAGCAGGATGAAAAGAACGCATGTTGCAATGCAGAGCAGGTATCCTCTCATTCTTCCCCCCGGTTCACCCCATGATGGTTCGTCTGCATGCCGGTGCACCTTCAGCATACTCACTCAGGATTGGTTGATTCGATAAATAATGTTTGTGAATTTCTGATTATTGTTAACCGATATAACTTTCCCTGCCCGATACGGTGACGTTCCGCGTAAAATAGTGCCCCACGAGGTTTTATCGCAGCACGTCCCTCCCCGTATCCGTAGTAACTGGTTTTGATCTATCGTCCAA
>LKUD01000055.1 GCA_001412355.1 Methanoculleus sp. SDB | reverse complement strand
GTCGTGGTGAAACTTGCCGGATACGTTGAACCCTCTCCCCAATCCGTGGTCATTGTCGCGGACAGCACCGTAAGTGCCGACTTCACGCTGACACAAATACCGCCTCAGCCGGTGCTCACCACTATCGTGGTGACTCCTGCGGTCAAGATAGTACAAACCGGGGCTACCCAGCAGTTCACGGCGACGGGCTACGATCAGTTCGGTCAGGTCATGCCGTGTTCCGGCATTGTCTGGACCAGCTCTGATGAGACTGTCGGAACGATTGATACAAACGGTCTCTTCGAAGCCCTTACAGAAGGTTCTGTAGTCATCACAGCAACCTGCGATAATGTAGCGGGTTCTGCGGATGTGACCGTCTGCAATGAACCCCCCGCAGTTCCGGAATTCCCGACTCTTCTTGTCCCGCTCGGCATTATCGGTGCCATTCTCATGGTTTCGATGGTGTTCAGGCGAGATTAAGGCCTCGAATTCTTTTTTAAGTTATATATATACTATGTTTATACAATATATTCTTCGGGCTTCGCACATATTCGACCAATAAGGTGCGTTTGTTTTGAGAATCGCCATAATTCCTGACTTTTAATTAATCTATAGTGATTAGCTGAAATGCATTGCACTCATTAATATACCTGCATCCTGATTTTTCATTAAGGATTGATGCGTCTCAACCGTTGATTCATAAAGAAATTCGATCGGTTTGCGTGCTTCGCCCCACCTGTCTACGGAGTGTCATATTCGACGGCATCGATCCGGAAGAGGGTAATCCATGTCGCAGAATAAATGGTCGGTCATCTTTGTTATTTTCCTTCTCCTGATGGTATCCTTGCAGCCCGTTTCGGCTGCGACGACCATCGATCAATTCACGTACGATGCTAACGGGAATATGATCGAGGGAAATGGTTTCGTCTTCGAGTATAGCGATGCCAACCAGCTTGTACGAATTATCAATGCTTCCGATTCGGCGGTTGTCGCGGAATATTTCTATGACGCCAATGGCCAGCGGGTTAAGAAGGTGGAAAACGGTGTCACCACCTACTATACCGGTTCACTCCTCGAGACCCGTGTTTCCGGAACGGATGCGGTGGAGACCTCCTACTATTTCGCCAACAACGAACGGGTTGCACGAAAAGATTCGGACGGGGCCATGTACTACTATCACAGCGATCACCTCGGGAGCACGAGCGTCGTTACCGACGCATCCGGGGCCCTTTCCGAGAAGGTCGATTATCTTCCGTACGGCTCCGTGCAGGAGCATGCAGGGGAGGGAAGCACGTACCTCTTCACCGACCAGGAATTCGATGCCGAGTCGGGGCTATACTACTATGACGCCCGGTATTATGATCCCGAACTGACGCGGTTTACCCAGCCCGACTCCATAATTCAAGAGATATATAACCCACAGAATCTGAATAAATATGCCTATGTACTGAATAATCCGGTGAGGTACACGGACCCCAGTGGTCATGGTATTAATTTGATGCTCCAAGTGGGAGCGGATACTATTGTCTCTACAGTGAAATCTGCCATAATCCCCGACATCCCCATACCTGTGATAGGTCAATCGGCTCAGATCGCACAAATGGGATCTGATTTAGCTTTTATTGCTGCGGCACTTTTCGTTGATGAGAGTAATAGTGAGCAGGTAAACCGGTATCATGAAATTCGAGATACAGGTCATGTCGTATTAACGCCCTCTTTTTGGGTTGCCTTCCTTCCATTATTGGGATTAAAAATGGCGGATGGAGTTGGCCTGATAGATGAACCGGTCATTAGAGATTGCAGTGGCAAGGAAGCATTTACAGTAGCTGCAATTTTCAGTGAAGGCTGGGAGATTACGAGAGAGAAATTGGTAGAGGCCCTGATTGGAAACGAAAATGCCTTCCAAGATATGAGGACTGAAGGAGATGAAATGAGACAGAAATGGGAATCTCGTCTTATAAATAAGCAAAATGAGCGCAATTCAGCCTCAGGAGGATGAGATGATGTTCAATAAACCCAAAATAATTAATAGAAACGGAAGCCTCATGGCTTTCACATTTATACTATTATTCATCCCTGCTCTCGCATCAGCCGCAGTCCCCACCAGTGAAAATCCCTTCATCCCCTGCATTCAGGACAGCTTGGAGCCGGATGTGCCGGTGATTACGGAACAGGGCGTATTTCAGACAAGCCTCTATACCGGAAGCGGAACCTATGCCTACTCCATCGATCTTCCGCCGGGAACAAACGAGCTTGCTCCTGAACTGGTGCTGAGCTACAACAGCCACAATGCCAAGGACAGGTCGAGCTGGGCCGGGGCCGGGTGGAGCCTGACCGGGAGCTATATCCAGCGTGATGTAAACAGCACACCCGATGATCCCGCCGATGATACATTCGATCTCATACTGAACGGACAGCAGTATCCGCTCGTGTTGACTCCTTCCGACGGACGGTATCATACGGAAGAGGAATCCTATCTCTTCGTCGAAAAACTCGCCGGAAGTCCCCTGAATGAAAAGGGGGAGTACTGGCTGGTGAAATCCCCGGGCGGCCTGCAGTATCGCTTCGGGTACACGATTGATGCCGAGACGGTCATGAGCACCCGAGATGCTGTCTGGCGCTGGAGCCTTGATGAAGTCGTGGACACCTTCGGCAACCACATTTACTATTCCTACACCGAAAACCCGACAGTGAAGGACATCGGAGCGGTGTATCCTGCTCGAATCGAGTACAACAATGACAAGAAGCGTGTTGTCGAATTCATTCTCGAAGCGACGGACCGGCCGGATATGGCTACCGTCTATAATAATGGTAATAAAATGCGGATTGCCCGCCGGCTGGCTGAAATCAGGATTACCGCGGATGGCAATCTCGTCTCAACCTACCGTCTGACCTATGAAGCCAATGATCCGTCAACACTTTCATTCATCTCCCAAATCGACCGGATCGGAGCGGATGGCATCTCTTCCCTTCCTCCGGTCACCTTCGAATATGAGGAGCTTGGGATTGGGTGGGTGCAGGATACGACCTGGAAAGCCCCGACCTATCTGGGAGGTGCCAAAGGGTATATTGTCGTGGATGTCAATTGTGACGGATTTCCCGACATCCTTCGCGGCTACAAATACTATGATCCGACGTTACCCTATCCCTATGAAAAGTTCCTCAATGACAGCTGGATTAATACCGGAAACGGGTGGGTGCACGACAACACGTGGGCACCTCCCATTGAGTTCTGTTACTATAAGACGGATGACGGGAGATTCTGGGACGATGCCTGGGTGCAGGACATGAACGGTGACGGCCGCCCGGATATCTTCGCTGTAATTACAGACACGCTGATCAACACCGGAAACGGCTGGGAAACAAATACAAGCTGGAGATTATCGGTTTCACCACAGGGGCAAAAAGGATGGCGCTTTACCGATGTGAATGGCGACGGTCTGGTGGATCTTATTCGCGGGTATATGTACTATGACCGGGACAAGCCGTACCCCTACGAATACTTCGTAAACGATGCCTACATCAACACCGGAAACGGCTGGGTGCATGATACCCGGTGGGCCCCCCCGGTGCCGTTTGTCTATGAGGATTTCTACTACGATCGCTTCAATGAATATTACGAAATGACCGACTTAAACGGCGATGGACTTCCCGATATCTTCCTGCCAAGTTCCACCGCTACCTATCTCAACAATGGTACCGGCTGGGAGTATACGAACGAATGGCGACATCCCTTTACATTCCAGAGCAGAATAGGTTCGCGGTTTATCGATGTCAACGGTGACGGCCTTTCCGACATGATACGGGCAGATATGGAGTACGAGGACGGTGTTGAGGATTTCCATGTGCAGGCCTACATCAACACCGGCGACGGATGGGTGAGTGACAGCCGCTGGTATGCCCCGTATCCGTTTGTCTATCGGCACGAAGACGGTCGCTCTTGGGCACGTGCCATTCCGATGGATGCAAACGGCGACGGGCAGAGTGATATTATTCATGCCCTGGAAGCATGGGTGCATGCAGGCGAAGGGCATGCCTGCCGGTTAATTCAGGTTAATAACGGGATTGGCGGGACCATTGCGATCGACTACATGCCGACCTCGGATCTTCCCGATAGTGAAATCGGGTTTGTGATGCAGTGCGTGAAATCGACCACGAAAGAGAATGGTATCTCAGGTGTGCAGGGAATCAGCGCACAGGAATCGATGCTGTACGAAGAAGGCTTCTTCGACCACATCAATCAGGAATTCCGTGGTTTTGGCAGGGTTATTGTGACGGATGCACTCGATCAGCAGCAGATTCACTACTTCTGTCAGGACGATGCGCTCAAGGGGAAGGAATATAAGACCGAGGTGTATGACGATGCCGGATCAATCTATCAGGCCACCGAGCAGACCTGGCATTACGAGGTTGATGGAGGTGTATTCGTCACGCATCTTGACGAATCACGAATGTCGCTCTATGATGGCCGGGAAACCGGTCCGAAAGTGACGGCCGTATCCTATGACTACGACGAGTACGGAAATACCATCGTACAGGCCATGCAGGGCGATAATGCGGTATCGGGGGATGAAAAAACATCGGTAACCGAATATACCTACAACCCCGCCGCATGGATCGTCAACCGCCCGAAGCATATGACCTTACTTGAGGCTGACGGACTCACGAAGGCGGCTGAGGCATGGTACTATTATGACGGTCACACCACGCCGGACACTCCGCCGACGCAGGGAGCCGTCACCAGGAAAGAAGTATGGCTTGATACCGGGGCAAATCCGGTGACAACATATTCCTACGACAGCTATGGAAATCCGGTATCAATCACGGATGCAAACGGCCAAAGAGAGACCTACGAGTATGGTATCACCGATCCGACGTTCACCTTCCAGGAACTCACTACGAATGCCCTCGGGCATCCGACACGATATTCCTACGATCTTGGAACCGGCAACATCCTGCGTGTGATCGACCCGAACGGATTCGCAACCAGATATGCCTACGATGTTTTCGGCCGTATCATGCAGGTAATCCGGCCCGGTGATTCAACCGGCTATCCGACCGTCACCTATGACTATCTCCTCGATGGCGTCGCCCCCGAGTCGATCCTGACGTCCCGGCGCGAAACGAGCGGACAGAGCGGCACGCTTGATTCGATTACCCATTACGACGGGATGGGGCAGAGCATTCAGACACGAACCGACGCGGAGGATACCAGCAGGGCCATTGTGGCATCAACCCTGTACGACAAGCTGGGCCGTGTTGCCGAACAGACCGTCCCCTATGATGAATCGGCCGGGTGGACCTATGCCCAGCCCCCCTCCGTCCGTTCCACTTCGTACGTCTATGATGCCCTTGGCCGGACCGTGGTGACGAAAAACCCCGACGAAACCCAACGGACGACAACCTACGACCACTGGCTTGAGATTGAAACCGATGAGAACGGAAACCAGGTCGAAATCCGGAAAGACGCCTACGACAGGACGGTCCGGGTCAGGGAATTCATGCCGTCATCGACGTTCACGACGGATTATACCTATGATACCCTTGATAATCTGCTCAGCATTACCGATACGGAAGGAAATCAGTTCAGGTACAGCTATGATACCCTGGGAAGGAAGATCGAAGAAATTGATCCCGATATGGGCCGATGGCAGTACGGATACGATGCAAACGGCAATCTGATATCCCAGACCGATGCGCGGGGC
Organism: Methanoculleus sp. SDB; assembly: GCA_001412355.1. Lineage (NCBI taxonomy): Archaea > Methanobacteriati > Methanobacteriota > Methanomicrobia > Methanomicrobiales > Methanomicrobiaceae > Methanoculleus > Methanoculleus sp. SDB. The sequence continues at coordinate 470 of LKUD01000055.1, read as the reverse complement.
CGGAAGACATCCATCACCTATGATCCCCTTAATCGCGCGATTTACAAGGATTATCCTGTGGATAATGACGTCACGTACGTCTATGACAGCGGCACGATAGGACCTCTCTCGGAAATGAGCAACGGTATCAGTACGACACACTATACATACGATTCGCGCCTCCGGTCCATTCGCGAGGAACAGGAGGTTGACGGCCGGGTATGGGTAACCGAGCGGGAGTACGATTCGGCCGATCGACCGACGGCAATCCGGTATCCTACCGGGGAAGTCACGGATTACCAGTATAATAATCAGGGCCTGCTTGATGCGGTCAGCGGGATCGTCGACGCGTTTGATTACAACAACGATGGCAATATCATCCGTAAAGACTTCGCAAACGGGGTCTCGACAACATTGGCATATTATGAAACAAATCACCGCCTTGAAAGCATCTCCACTGCCGGGCTTCAGGATCTGACCTATTCCTATGA
>LKUD01000054.1 GCA_001412355.1 Methanoculleus sp. SDB | reverse complement strand
CTCTTGTTTTTGACTTTCGTGATGTTGTTGAAGTTCGAATTAAAAAATATGGGGCTGGTTCTCAAGAGAATGATACATGGATATGCCAACATAGTTTGGGTAAATGTTCGAATGATTTAAAAAAGGAGTTCCTTGAGAATTATGGAAAAGGAAGCCTGAGGAACATCATAAAGAAAAAAAAAGGCGGCAGGGAAGTTAAGGGATTTAATGATAAGGAGATTGCGAACGGGAAAATTGATCCGGAAAATGGCTATTGGATTGTGACATTGACCGAACAGGAGCAATGGTCTGGGAAAAAACTGAACTATAACCATCTTTGGCTCTACGAGGTTCTAGCAAACTATAAAAAAATCCGATGGTGCCATGACACCCTTAAACCTGTAATCTACTATAAAAAAGATAAGGATCTGATAAAAAAACCGGGCAGTCTCCACGTAATTTCATCCGGTCCGGAAACAGGAAGATCCGTTGAAATTTTCAGGCTTTTGCGAGATATCTCACCGGAACTGCTCATTATTGAAAATGCCGATGAACTTATAAGCGATATTAGATACCATGGATCTTCAAGCAGTGAATTGCTAAAATATTTGCAGGAAGCAAAGCATACAACCTTATTATTCTCAACAAACTCTGAAATGCGACAATTTTATGGATTGCATTCAGATCAGAATGTCCTGTCATCAACAGGATGTACTATTCACACTCTTGATTCATTCAGTTTACTCAAATGGATGGAATCACAAAGCAATGAATCAAAATACCCTTCACCTCTCTCCTCTCAGCTGAAAGAAATAATTTCCGACCGAGAATACAGGATAAATACAACTTACATTGAAGTTCCTAAATTGACCGAATTTTTTACCAAAGCTTTTACTCTTATCGATACTTTAGACCGAGATGTCGCAAGGAATATTCGTTATTATCTGAGAAGGGTGATCTCTTCACCTCTCAACATAATTGGCGGTGATTATGACAATCCCGAGTACATGACAGCACAAAGGGGATTCGGTAGTATAGAGATAACATATGATACTATCTGTGGTGATCTCGAAATGAGTGCCTTTGAAGGGCTAATACAGAGTAATATCCCCAAACAATTCAAGCAAATTTTTGTAGATAACTTTCTACCAGAACCGTTCTGTAATTCGAATCCTTTGCGCGAATCGATGATAGATACAGCGAAAGAATTACTGGAAGGTGATTCTGAGGCATACGTGACTGTGGTTGTTCATTATAATGATATCAAGGGTTTCAAGCGGATTATGGAGAAAGAGGAGATGTTTCCAGAGCAATTCTCATCAAGATTTATGATTACAGGATGGAAGGGCCTCTCAAGTAGTGGGGCTCTCATAGATGATGGGTGTCGCCATTATGTCATTTCTTCTCAGTATCCTTCCTTGGGTTATTCCCTGCGTAGATCTGGTGTGACCGAATTTATATTCATAAGTGATCAGAAGGGGCTTGAAGGAATAAAGGAAATCATCAACCGTCGTCTTCTTGATACAATTGCCTATCCTATTGTTATCCCTGAGGACGGGGATTCGATTCCCGAATTACTTCGTGAGGGCTTCGAGGCAACCGATGTCCCGAAAACAGACAGGATGATCGAACTTTATTCAGACATTGATGATGAGTTCATCTCCTTTTCAGGATGGAAACAACCACTAAGTTCTGGGAAACAAGAGATGGATGTGGGACATGATTCGATTCTTTCTGGGCTTGAGCCAGGGGAAGAGGCATTTCTGTGTTTTAATGATGAGAACACGGGAATATTTATTCCAATTGGCCGGAGTGTAATGATAAAGGATGACGGTTTTTTCAAAGATGTCACAACCGACAATAGTAAATCAGACGCAATGATCTTCAGAAGCCTAATTGGAAAGGATGTCATTCTTTCTAGATCTGGTTTATATTTATCTTTCAGGACGATTTTTTTTAGATTTATGATGAAAAACGGAAAGCGAATGACATTCTGGAAACAACCGTATATGTGGAAGGGATTTGAAGACCTTTTCAACGCCACTATTGAGTGGATCCGTTTAATCGAGAAGACGGCGGATGAATACGCAAAGAAAACATCCATTAATCGTGAGGAAGCGCTTGTAATAATTGCCTCCAAGCTAACAGAAGCAGGTATAACGGCAACGGATCCCGGGACTGTGATCGGGTGGTGTACGCACTGTGAAGATATTACTATTGATTCCGGAACATATCGGGTTTATAAAACGGAGCATCCCTTCAGATGTGAGGATCTAAGGATTATATTGCATGTCCTGAGTAATCTTGTGCCGGGTGCAATCCCAAAAAAGACCGATCCTGATAGAATTTTTGCTGCAGCATTATGCTTACAGAATCTCCGACAAAAGGTTTTAAAATATAAATCTGATAGTGGCGATCAGACTTCTCTTAATATTAGAGCTGGACTCGCAAGGGAGTTGCAGGGTATAGTGTCTGATGCTGAAATTTTTAGACCAATTGCAGTCCAGAGGATTAAGTTGATAAAAAGTGTCGAACCGATGCGTTGTATTCCCAAGTTTACGGATTATATTTAAAATCAGATTTTGGATTATTTCAAAAGTTTACACAGGATGTGAATATATTTTCAACACTCCAAATGGGTTAATTCGATTTGACTAGTATACCTTTTCACTATCCCTACAAATGCGTTAACCGATCCTATCGCCAGCCTCGCTGGACCAACCAGTTCTCCGAATGAGCCCGCGCCGCGCCCATCCGCCCAAACCACCACACTCCTTATTACCCCATCCCTCCCACTACCCCGTATCCATGATCCGAATCCTCATCGCCTACGCAACGAAGCACAACACCACCCGCGAAATCGCGGAGGCCGTGGCCGAAACCCTCCGCTCGCCGGGCCTCGAGGTCGATGTCGCGGCCGCCGACGCCACACAACATGGCGATCTGAAAGAGGGTGAATGTGAAAAATTACATATGCGTCCCTTTTTGAATAATTGAGACATAATCCACGAACATATATTGTTTAAAGCTCTTTTTCCCGGTAATTTCAACTAAGATATCATTCTCTTCAAATTTTTTCACCAGGAGGTTCGCTGTTTGTCTGCTTGTACCAATACATTCAGCAACCTGTTTTACGGTTATTACCGGATTATCAAAAAGAACATCGATGAGTTTTACGGCATAAACGCCTCCAATATTGTGCCGGAGCAGCTTTTCCACGAGATTATTTTTCAGTGAAATAATGTCTTTTGCAGTTTCAATCGAATTGTTCGAAACTTCAATAATACCCTTTAAAAAGAATTCTATCTAGGATTCCCAATCTCCTTCATATCGTACACCAAAGTAAATAAGCACATTTTTTTATCAACTTATCCTGACAAATTTACTGCCGGAGAGGGAGTTGTCAGGAGAAATTTACAATTAGACGGTTACTGTCAGGATTGTCAACCAATCCTGACAATTTAGCCTGCCATTAAAAATCTGTCAGGAGAATAATACAATCAGGCCTTGACGGTCGGAATTGTAAACCAATCCTGACCAATTTCATGCACAGCGATATGATACCACGTTCAAAAACCCTCCTCTTCACCACACCCCTTATTACCACCATTCCCCAACTATGCCGTACCTATGACCCGAATCCTCATCGCCTACGCAACGAAGCACAACACCACCCGGGAAATCGCGGAGGCCATGGCCGACACGCTCCGCTCGCAGGGCCTCGACGTCGACGTCGCCGCCGCATCCTCGGTCACCGACGTCGCCGGCTACGATGCCGTCGTCCTCGGCACGTCGCTGTACATGGGCAGCGTCCTGAAAGATGCCGTGAAATTCGCGGGCCGGCACGAAGCGGCACTCCGGGGCCGCCCGGTGGCGGGATTCCTCGTCGGCATGGGTTTTGCCGAGCCGAAGGAGGATACGATGGAGCTGGCGGAGAAGGCGCTGGAACCGGTGCGGGCCCATGTCGATCTTGTCGGGCTCGGGACCTTCGCCGGCCGGATGAATCCCTCCTTTATGCCCGTAATCGGCTTCTTCAGGCGGTACGACGAGACGAAGACGGAGGACGCCCGCGACTGGGACGCGATACGGGCCTGGGCGGCGTCGCTGCCGGAAAAGCTGGGCCTCGCGGCCGCCGGGGACGATAGCGCATGACGGCACCGCGGAGGGCCCCCGGATGACCCGCCGCCTCCACGGTCGCATCAGCCTCGGCCTGCTCTTCGTCGCCGTGGCGCTCGCCGCATACGCGATCTTCGTCTCGTCCCCCGCCCGTGCCGCGGGCTACGTCCTCTTCGCCGCGGGCTCCGCCATGCTGGTGGTTGGCGTCTTCTGCACGAAATGCCCCGAACAGGGCGTGCGGTGCGCCCACGGCGTCCCGGGGATGCTGGCGGAGCGGTTTCTCCGCCGGCGCACCGGGCCCTATACGGGATGGGACTATGCGGCGGTCGCCCTCGCCGCGGTCGTCATCCTCCTCCTCCCGCAGGCATGGCTGGTTGTCCGGCCCGGACTGTTTCTGGTGTTCTGGATCCTGGTTGCGGCGGCGGCGATTGAGATCCGGACCTGTGTCTGCCTCGCGTGCGGCAATGCCTGCTGCCCGCTGGCCCGGCGGTAAGCCCCCATTTTTTACCGTTATTTCGCCAGCGCAATTATTGCCCGTGCGTAGATCTTCGCCATCGCGACCAGCTCGTCGCAGCCGACATACTCGTCCCTCCGGTGGATCGGGGGATTGGTCCCGGGCCGGTAAGGGCCGAACGCGACGGTATTCGGGAGTTTTCGTGCGTAGGTGCCGCCGCCGATCGCCACCGGGGGTGTCTCGTCGCCGGTCGCCTCCCGGTAGACGGCCGTGAGTGTTTGTATCAGCGCCGAGTCTGTCGGGTAGAAAAGCGGCGCATCATATTTCCGGATAGCCGCGGAACAACCCGTGCCCCGGAGGGATGCCTCGATCGTGTCAAGCACCGCATCTTTCTCCACCGTCACCGGGTGCCGGATGTCGAGAGTGATGCGGAATGCCGTCTCCGAAACATCGATGGTGCCGGCATTGAGGGTCAGGTCTCCCGAGGGTACGTCCGAAAGCGCCAGCCCGAGTGATGCGCCGTCCGTCTCCGTGCCGATGGTCCGGGCGAAAAAACCGATCGCACCGGCGGCACCGGGCGGGCCGAAATCCTGCGTGGCGAGGAACGCGAGGAGCTGCATGATGGCATTCCGCCCCTTCTCGGGTGTCGATGCGTGGGCGCTCACGCCCCCGGAGCGGATGACTACCAGATCGCCCTCGATTCCGGCGTCAAGCGTACATCCCGGGCTTCGCGGGAACTCCTCGCAGCCGTTGAGGATCGCGGCGGGATCGTCCGTCCGGATAACGGCTGCCGCCGACTCGGGCACCATGTTCGGCGCCGTCCCGCCGGAGAGGGAGACGAGCTGTGCACCGGAAGAACCCGCGGGATGCAGCGGTTTTTCCAGTTCGACCCAGAGCAGGCCCTTCTCGGCAAACACGACGGGAAAATTCGCATCGGGCGTGAATCCCGATGCCGGCGGCGGCTCCCGCGAGAGGTAGTGCGCGATGTCGGGGCCGCCCGTCTCCTCGGCGGTCCCGAAGATGACCCGGACTCGCTTCGAAAGCGCACCACCGCTTTCACGGACCGCGAGTAAGCCGAAGAGTGCGGCGAGCGCCGGCCCCTTGTCGTCGAGTGCCCCCCGGCCGTAGATCTTTTTGTCATGGATCTCCCCGGCAAACGGCGGGTACGTCCAGTCCTTGCCTTCCGGCACCGTATCGAGATGGCCGAGGACGGCCACGTACTCGTCGCCGGCGCCCGATTCCGCATACCCGACGCAATGATCGAGGTTTACGGTTGAAAAGCCGAGGCGCTCTGCGATGGCGAGCGCTGCGGCGAGCGCCTCCGCCGGGCCGGGTCCGAAGGGAGCGCCGGGTGCGGGCTCCCCCGCGACGCTTTTGATCCTGACGAGCTCCTGCACGGCCGCGAGAAGCTCCGGCGCATGCCGGTCGACGGCCCGGTCGAACGCGATCCCCGGAGAGCCGCTGCCGCCCCCGCCGGTATGACTATCCCCCACCACGCTCGTATCTCGACCGCGGGCGTATTATAGCTGGCGGCATTCGATAGCCGGGCATTTCGGTGCGGGAGCGGCAGGCGCCGCGGTCATTCGAGCGTCCGCCGGAACGTCGTGATGCCGAAGACGATGGCCGCGAGTGAGAAGAGCGAGATCATGACAAGATCGAAGGAGATCACGTCGAGGCCCTGCCCCCGGAGGATGATGCAGCGGAGCGCATGCACCGAATAAAACTCGGGATTCACCCACGAGACCCACTTGAGCCAGTCCGGCATCCCGATATGCGGGTAAAACGCACCGCTCGTGATAAAGAGGAGCAGGTTGAAAAACGCCACGAGTGCGGAATATGCGACATGGCTCTCGAAGCGGGAGGCAAACGATATGATGAAGCTCGTGATGCCGAGGCTGATCATCACGAGGACGAAGAGGACCAGCAGGAGGATTTCGAGACTCCTGATGATGACTCCTGCGATCAGGACATCGACGAGGAGGATGATCGAGGCGGTAAACACCGCCTTCACGGTGCCGCTCGCGATCATCCCGAGGATGATGCTTGAGCGTTTGACCGGGGTGGTGAGGTATCCTTCGATAATCCCCATCTCCCGGTCCATGATGATGGTGTTGCCGCCGCCGAACATGGTGGTCGTAAAAATCGCAAGGACGATCACCGCGACGCCGAAGAACTGGAAGTACTCGATCTCCCCGTAGATGGGCAGGATGTCGATAGCCACCGGTGCCCCGAGCCCGTATATCAGGCTTGAAAAGCCCGATTCGATGACCGAGGGGATAAGGTACTCCGAACTGTCGGTGTAGAGGCGTATGGACCCGCCGGAGCGGTAGGGGGCGGGAAACACGGCGGCTGCATAGACGGCCCCCTCGTCAAGCGCCGCTTTGGCATGCTCCTCGCTCCGGTAGAGGGTGATGTCAAAGGTTTTCGTCTCCTGCATCCGCTGCACCGCGTTTTCGAAAAGCGGCGTCTCCCCGCGAAAGAGATCTTCCTGCGTCACCCCGATCGGAATGTGGTCGATGGTCCCCCCGAGCGCATTTCCGAAGATTATCAGGAAGACCATCGGGAACACGACGGACATGAGCAGCAGAACCGGCGTTCGTATGAACTTCCTGAGATCGCGTTCGAGGATTGCGAGAGCGCCCTTGATCATGCCGCTCCCCCGCCCCGTGCATCCAGGTTCGCCCCGGTGATATGGATGAAGATGTCCTCCAGCGACGGGGACCTGATGGTGATCGAGGTGATCACCGCTCCCCGGTGCTCCAGCAGGGAGACGATTGAAGGAAGCGTCCTGCTTCCGTTGTGGGCGGAGATACGGAGTTTTCCATCCGCTTCCTGCACCCGTATCACGTTCTCGAGCCGCGAAAGATCGTCCGCCACTGCGCTCGCCACCCCGTCCGTGCCGATCTCGATCAGGTCGCCCCCGGGCATCGCCTGTTTCAGGTTTTCCAGCGTATCGACGGCGACCAGCTTCCCGTCGACCATGAATGCGATCCGGTCACAGAGGTGCTCCGCCTCATCCATGTAATGGGTGGTGAGGATCACCGTGGTGCCTTTCCGGTTGAGTGTCCTGATGTGCGTCCAGATGTCGCGGCGTGAGTCGGGATCGAGCCCGATGGTCGGCTCGTCCAGAAAGAGGATGCGGGGGTGATGGATGAACGCACGCACGATCTCGAGTTTCCGCTTCATCCCGCCGGAAAACGTGCCGGCCGGTGTGTTCGCCCGTCCGGACAGCCCGACCATCCGGAGCAGTTCGGGAATCCGCTCCTTCCGCTCCGCGTCGCTCATATCGAGAAGTTTCCCGTAGAAGTTCAGGTTCTCCCGTGCCGTGAGGTCGGGATCCAGCGTCCCCTGCTGCGGACACACCCCGATAATTCCCCGGATCGCTTCCGGGTCCCGCGTAATCTCGTATTCGCCCACGAATGCCGTGCCCGAAGTGGGGCGCATCAGCGTGGTGAGCATCCGGATCACGGTGGTCTTCCCGGCTCCGTTGGGCCCCAGCAGGCCGAAAATCTCCCCGGCCTTTACCACGGTGCTGACATCGTCCACCGCGACAACGTCCGTCCTGTTCCGGAATATCTTCGTCAGGTGCGAGAGGGTAATGATGCCGGTGCCGGCCGGCGGGGTTGCGGGTCCGGGTGATTGGTCGTCCGTTCGTGTCACGCTCCGGGGTGTGCATGGGCGAATCTGTTCAGACAGTAGTGTATCCCTCGTATCTGATAATCTCACCCATCGCCGTTGCCGCCCCCCGTTCGCCGGGACTGCCGTCATCCGCGGTCGCACGGGACCGGTGCGACGTTTTTCGGGAGGGATCCGGGACCGTCCGAACCAGCCAGGGGCCGGGTCCCCTGAAAAGAATTCGGTTAGGCCGTAGAAGACAAAGTAAAAATATCCGGAGATTTATAAAGGCATCTCAATGTCAGAGGATGACATCACGCTCACGAACCGGCAGCAGGCGGAGCAGATTGACCAGCTGAACCAGGAACTCGAAGAAGAGGCCCGGCGTGCGGAGGAGTGCCAGGAGCGGCTGAAATACCTTCAGGCAGATTTTGACAATTACCGGAAATGGTTTGAGAAGGAGAAAGGGGCCATCATCACGTTTGCGAACGAGCACCTGATTACCGACCTCCTCGTAATCCTCGATGATTTCGAACGAGCCCTGCCGGCCCTCGACACGGAAAAAAACAGCGAAGGGATGCGTATGGTCTATTCGAAAATAATCAAAATCCTGGCCGGGTACGGCCTGCAGCCCATTGAGTGCGTGGGAAAAAAGTTCGACCCGGCTGTCCATGAGGCGCTCTGCAGAGAGCAAAGCGACGTTGAGCCCGAAACCGTTATCGAGGAGATCGGGAAGGGATACCGGTTGAAATCGAAGGTAATCCGGCCGTCGAAAGTGAAGATTGCAGAACAACCGGCAGAACGATAAAGGTGAAAGAAAATGGCCAAAGAAAAAATTATCGGCATTGATCTCGGGACATCCAACAGCGAGGCTGCGGTGATGCTTGGCGGCAAACCGACAATCATTCCCTCGGCGGAAGGAGCGACCGTCGCCGGAAAGATGTTTCCGTCCTATGTCGCGTTCACCGCCGACGGCCAGCTCCTGGTGGGCGAACCGGCGCGACGGCAGGCGGTGAGCAACCCGGAAGGCACGGTAACGGCGGCAAAACGCAAAATGGGCACAAGCCATGTCTACACATTGCACGGGAAGGACTACACGCCCCAGCAGATCTCGGCATTCCTCCTGCAGAAAATAAAGCGGGACGCAGAAGCGTTTCTCGGAGAGCCGGTGAAAAAAGCGGTGATCACGGTTCCGGCCTATTTCAATGACAACCAGAGGACCGCAACAAAGGACGCCGGAAAAATCGCCGGCCTCGACGTGGTGAGGCTCGTCAACGAACCCACCGCTGCGTCCATGGCATACGGCCTCGACCGCGGCGGCGAGTATAAGATCCTGGTGTTTGACCTGGGCGGCGGAACCCTCGATGTGACCATCATGGAATTCGGAGAGGGAACATTCAACGTGCTCGCCACCTCCGGGGATACCCAGCTCGGCGGCACCGACATGGACAATGCGGTGTTCGAATGGATTGCAGCCGAGTTCCTGAAAAGTGAGGGGATAGATGTCCGCACCGATAAAATGGCCATCAACCGGGTGAAAGAAGCGGCTGAAAAGGCAAAGATCGAGCTCTCGACCGTTCTTGAAACCGAAATCAACCTCCCCTATATCACCGCCACGCAGGCAGGCCCCAAACACCTCTCCATGAAGCTGAGCCGGGCAAAGCTCGAGCAGCTGATCGAACCGATCATCAAACGCTGCATCCATCCGTTCGAGCAGGCACTCAAGGATGCCGGCCTGACAAAAAACGATATCCAGAAAGTGATTCTTGTCGGCGGGCCGACGAGGATGCCGGTCGTTGAGAAATTCATCGAGGATCATGTCGGGAAGAAGGTGGAGCGGGGAATTGACCCGATGGAATGCGTTGCCGTGGGAGCGGCGATCCAGGGCGCGATTCTCGGCGGCGAGATCACCGACATGGTGCTGCTCGACGTGACGCCCCTGACCCTCGGAATCGAAACCCTCGGCGGCGTGAGAACCCCGCTGATCGAGAGGAATACGACGGTTCCCACGAAAAAGAGCCAGATATTTTCCACCGCCGCCGACTTCCAGACATCGGTCACGGTGCATGTGCTCCAGGGGGAGCGGCCCATGGCGGCCGACAACGTCAGCCTCGGGCAGTTCAACCTCGTCGGCATCCCGCCGTCACCCCGGGGCGTCCCCCAGATAGAAGTCTCCTTCGATATCGATTCCTCAGGCATCCTCAACGTATCCGCAAAGGACCTCGGGACAGGGAAGGAGCAGAAGATGACCATCACCGCCTCGACAAAGCTGGCCGACGCCGATGTCAAAAGGATGGTCGGTGAGGCCGAACAGTATGAAGAGCAGGACCGCATACGAAAAGAAGAGGTCGAGGCCAGGAACGCCGCCGACTCGCTGGTGTACACCGCGGAAAAGACGCTCTCCGAAGTTGCCGGAAAACTGAGCACCGATCTGACCGACAGGGTGAAGGCGGCGATAACGGCGGTGAAGGGGGCACTGGAAGGAAAAGATACCGCTGCAATCAGGGCAGAGACCGAAAAACTTCAGAAGGTGCTGGGCGAGGCGGGATCTGCCATCTATCAGGAAGCCGCCCGGCAGCAGGCACAGGAAACGGCAGGTCCGCAGACCGGAGCGCAGCCGGAGGGGGAGGCGAGGCGGGAAAGCGGCGAGGATGTCGTGGATGCCGATTTCAGGGTTCATGACGAGAAATAATCATTTTTTTGAGACCGATGGAA
>LKUD01000053.1 GCA_001412355.1 Methanoculleus sp. SDB | reverse complement strand
GAGGACTGGTGCGATCCGGAGATTGGCTGCCGGCATACCGCCATAGAAGATGTCTGCCCCCGGGGCTGTGAGTGCCTCACCGAGGCCGAGGCCGACGCCAAATTCATGAACTTCGTGCTGTGCCTGGACAATCCCTGCGGCTATTTTACCCCCGCCCGGGGCGAGCCGGTGCCGAAGTACTGCTACCGGAGTGCGGAGTAGGTGGGGGTCACCCCTTTTTCCGCTCGATGACCATCTCGCAGAACTCATCGCCTGCACAGCGTGAAAACGGCACGGAAAGGGTGAATCCAGGGTTTAACGCCCCTATAACGGTTACCAGGTACGCACAGCATGCTGCGCGGATGGTCTCGGGGGTGGCGAGCTCCTGAAACTTTCCGTCATACAGCGGGCAGCGGGTAAGCCGGATGACCGCCTCTTCGGAAAATCCTTCGATGTACGGGGTCTCAAACGCCGGCCCGAAGAGCATGACCGAGATAATGCCGAGCGTCTGGATAATTTCCCCGGCATTCCCCCTCGGCATGTTGTGATCGCCGGCAATCCGGCCGATCTCGTCCGCCAATGCATAAAAGGCATCGGGAATTGGTTCCTGGGCCTGAACCTGCTGTCCCGCGGCAATGATCATTCTGGAAAGCGCACGGGCCGCAATATGCCACCGGGCCTCATTCGGGAAATCCTGCATGCGTAGCATCATTTCTCCCCTCCCGCACCACGGATCCCGTTCTGGTTTTCGTGGAGCTGTTCACAATTCCACGGAAGACTATTTATGCATTGTCCGGTACCCGGGACGTCGGATAACGGGAGTGTCACGGAAGAGTACTTCGCCCGTTGAGCGGCGCCCTTTTTTACGTACGATGGTCCCGACCGGACTGTGTGCGCCGGCACTCTGCCTCGCTTGCAGAGAGTCGCTGATCCCGGATGGTCGCCACCCTCAATCCTTCTTCCGTGTGATGACCATCTCGCAGAATTTATCGCCTGAACAGCGGGAATGCAAAACGGTAAGATTGAATTCGGGATTTAATGACTCAATGGTGGATGCCAGATACGCACAACATGCCGCGTGGATGGTACCAGGACTGCCTGACGCCCAGAACTCCTCGGTGTACATCGGGCAGCGGGTGAGCCGGATTATGGCCTCTTCGGGAAATCCTTTGATATACGGCGTTTCGAATGCAGGACCGAAGAGCATGGTCGAGATGATCCACAGTGTCTGGACGATTCCTGCGGCGCTCTCCCGGGGCAGGTTGTGATCCCGGGCGATCCACAAAATCTCATCGGCCAGTTCATGAAACGTATCCGGAATTGTTGTCTGGTCCTGAGCCTGCTTTCCTGCGGCAATGACCAATCTGGAAAAGGCGCGGGTCGCAATCTGCCATCGGGTATCGATCGGGAAATCCTTCACGTGAAGAATGATGTACCCCTCCTCATATGTACGGTACGAGAATGACCGTTGAGTTGCTCACCTATCCACGGATGACTATTTATGTGTTGTCCGGCAGGGGAGACGAGGCACGATCTGTCTTCCGGGGTCTGTTCCGCCGCCTTATGGCTACTGCATCGTCCCGGATTGTCCGGACTGAAAAATCCGGTGCTTTCGGCTTTTCCTTCGTGGCAATGCTCTGTTGGGAGGGATATTTCAGAATTGCCGGGTGATCCTCCTCGCTACGTGCGGACAGGCTTAATTCTCCTCCCGGCCGGCGTGTTCCTGTTGCAGTTCATGCCTGATCTGCCCTGTGAGCCGGGTGAGGGTCGTCACATCGGTTCTCCTGACGATTACTTTTGCCGATTCAAAAACATATTCAGGCGATTTCCCGGTGAGCGGCTGCTGGGAGAAGACCACATCCGCTTTATGCCGGAGGAGCAGCTCCGCCGCACGAAGTCCTTTTTGCTTTTCCATTTCACTGGCGGGATTCGCAAGCAGCTCCGTGCGCTGAAGTGTTCCGTCCCTGACGCTGAAATCGAGAAGGGCAAACCATGGCGCTTCACCGAAGTGGGGGCTGATCGTGCCTCCCGGGTCACCAAGCGGAACGGCATAGCGCAGGGACAGCCGCTCCTCCGGTTCGGAATGAATGACCACGCGCTCCACATTGGGGACCAGATCCCGGATGCGGGTTGCTATCCGTTCGCTTGCCAGATTTGCTTCTTCAAGGTCGGTTTTCTTCATCACCACGCGGGCCTCGACAAAGATATACCTGCCCGAATTCCTGCCGGTAAGCTCTTTGATGCCGGTCACGATGGGATCCGACATGATCGCAGCCCTGATGGCATCCCGTGTGTCATGGTCGATCGATGCGTCGAGGAGGGTGCGCATGCTGTTTTTCAGGATACCCCAGCCTGAGAATGCAATGAATCCTGCAACGATGACGGCCGCAAAACTGTCGACAGGGATGCCGAAATACTGGGCGAGGACGGCAAGAAACACCACCGACGTCGAGAGGACATCCACCCGGTGCTGTTTTCCGTCTGCGATAAGGCTGGGGGAGTTGTGGATGGTACCCACCCGCATTTCATAGGTTCCGAGCAGGTAGGGAACCGATACGAGTGCTGCCACGGCAAACAGGACCCATCCTCCGAAGGGCTGCCCCATTCCTCCTCCGGTGAAGGCTTCGACCACGATCTCCCACGCCGTGAAAAAAACCAGAAAGGCAATAATGACAGAGACGATGTTTTCGACCTTGTAGAGGCCGTACGGAAATTCTTTACTCTTCCGTGATGATAGCCAGATGCCTGCAAGAAGAGCGACGGAAGCTAGCACATCGAGGAACGAATGAATCGCATCGGCTTCAAGTGCAAGGCTTCCTGAGATTCGTGAAAGAACCAGTTTAATAATGACAAGTGCGGCATTCACGGCAAGCGAGTACCAGGCAACCCTCCGGATGGCCGCGTCAGCCTCCTCTCCGGTTCCGAACGAATTGCCTGCCGGACTGTTCTGCATGCAGATCTCCCGTATCCTTTCTGTACCCGGCTCTCTCTGATAACCGTTGTGGAAGCTCCCGTCACCGGGTGGGACGCACACTTTATCTCTCCATCGCCTGCTTCCGCATCTCCTCCGGCATTTTCTCGATCGCATACCGGAGGGCCGTCCGGGGCATTTCATGCCTGTGCCGCATCACGTATGCGAATACCTCATCGCGGTGGCTTTTGCCCGCCTCTTTGAGCATCCAGCCGTAGCCCTTCCGGACCAGATCCTCGGGATCCTTCAGCAGAATGTCCGCAATCCCGAAAATCTCCCCGAGAAATTTCCCTCTCCGTGCGGGCAGCACCAGTGATACCGCCGCCCCCCGCCGGATCCACCGGTTCTCCGACCGGGCCCAGCCCTTCAGCCGGGAGAGGAACTCCGGGTACTGCTCGAGGAACGAGCCGACGGCGTGGTTGCAGAGGGTGTCGCATTCCGCCCAGTTCGAGACATAGGAAGAGAGCCAGCGTTCGAGCACCAAAAAATCCTCCGGCTCGAACCGGCGATGGATCCGGTCCGCCCAGTCATATGCTATCATCGCCTCCTCAAGGTACCCTGACTGCAGGAGTTCCTCGCAGAGGGTGAAGATCCCGTCCCTGTCCAGCCCCCGGATCTCGCGGAAGTACTGGTGCGAAATTTTCCGGACCGGTGCACTCTTCACGCCGTAGAGCTGCACTGTTTCCTTAAAAAAGCGCCGGGAGCTGTTTTTCGTCTCTTCGTCGGCGTTCCCGGCCAGATCCTGCCGGATCCGGGTAATAATCTCCGAATGCATGAATAACCTCGGTACGTGAGGGTGTTTCCCGGGAAACTTAAATAGTGATGTTTGCGGGGTGAAAACACCTCCCTTCCGAATCGGGAGCGGCCCGGGTGGGCGCCTCAGATCCTGAAATTCTCACGGCAGCCAGGCAAATCTTTATCAGGCTGCAGGGGGAGTCACGGCGTATATTATCTGGAGGACCGAGACCCATGAATCGGAAATTTCGCATTGATGCAGAACGTCTGAAACGTTTTGAATTCGAACCCGTGAAAGACATCAGGGCCCGTCTCGCAGCGAGCCCGGACCTGAAACGAAGGCTGGAGGAAGATCTGCCCGGAACGCTTGAGGAAGAGGGTATCGTCATCGACGACGCTTTCCTGCGGAAGGTCAGCGACCAGTGGCACGCCCGGATTACAGCCGACACCCGCTCGGTCATGGACGGGATCCCGGACAGCAGGAAACCCTATTACCGCATGATCCGGAGCGGGCAGCCGGTGAAGGTCAGGGTGACCATCGACCGGGAAACCGGTGCAATCACTACAGCACCCCGGGAGGGAGAGCCATGAACACCGGCGGCTATGATGTCGTGATGGAACTTCACGAGGATCTCATCAATACATTCCTTAAAGTCGCCTACTGCCTCGGAAAATTCCCCGTGTTCGAGGGAGTATATACCCTTCCTGTCCCTGATGTCCCTCCGGATCTCGAGGACTTCATGGAGATCGGGTACCGGGTCTCCCTTGCCAGGGAACCATCCTTTGAGGTCACGGATGCCGGAGAACTGCAGATAACGGTTCGCGGGGAGACCATTTTCACCGTGCTCGGGGCGATTACGTTTGATCTCGAAGCTCAGTTCCGGATAGCCGCTATCCCCCGGTTTGATCCGGCAACGCGGCAGTTCAGGGTGGAATGCACTATGGCGGCCATCGAGGACGTGGAACTGGACAACAGGTATCACCTTCCCGCCTCCGTGCTTGAAAAACTGAATCAGATCCTTGCCATCGGCATGGAGGCCTTCCTCACCGAGGAGGTCACCACGATCGAGCTCTCGCCCGTCATTTTCTCGGCGGATCTTCCCTTCATGCCGGCGGGGGAGGCATATAAATTGCCCATCAGCCTCGGTGCGACCCGGGTATTTCCGCCCTCCGTCACGAGCGGAGCGGTGAACCTGCTGGGATACACCGGGGGGAGCGCCGCGTCCGTGACCGACTTTACCCGGGGAAACCACATCGGCATCGGGGTGAACGAGGCCGCCATGCATCGCGTCTACGATTTCTGGTGGGCGAACACCACGCACCCCAAGACCGTCACCGTCATGGGCTCCTATGATTATGATCCGCCTGATTTCGTCGATTTTATAGACTCTCTCCTGGACTGGGGCACCGCGGTGCTGACACTCGGTCTGGTGGACACGGATGTCGACCTGGATCGAATCTGGATCGATGCCGGCGCCGCAATCGGTTTCTCCAAGTTCACCTTCGATCTGCTTCCGGGCAACACCGTCCGGCTTTCCGGGTCGGTAACGCTCGATATCTGGGCGGAAGTCTATATGCAGATCACCACCACCACCGAACTCTTCTGGGGACTCTGGGAGGTCGACCAGACCACGAGCACCGTGAAGCTCTTTGATCTGGAGGCCAACGGGATCACCGTCGTGATTGATAATGCCGAGGGCGTTGTCACCCTCGATCCGTCCCGCCGGCTTATGGTCGATCTCACGGCCCTTGACATCGACATTCCGCTTTCCTGGGATGTACCTGAATTCATCCTCGACTACATCGTGGACTGGGCCATAAACAGCATCGTGACCGAGATGCCCCCCATCGTGCTCTTCCCGGCGATGATCGAACAGACGCTTCCCGGCACCTCGGTATCGGTTTCCGTCGCCGGTGAAACACTGGAAATCAATGAGACGGAGGCACTCGTATCCCTCAATATCTCAACGTCGGGAGCGGACACCTATGCGCCGTATATCGCGAACGAAAACACCGGAGAGGTTCACGTGCGGGAATGCGAATGGGCCCACCGGATTGCTCTCCGAAACCGCGTCTATTACTGCACCCTTGAGGATGCCATCGCCGACGGGTACAACGGATGCGCATTCTGCCTGCCGCGGTACGACACGGGATAAGGATATCCGGAAAAACCGGATATCCTCCGGGTCTTTCTTTTTACCGCGTGCGGGAATCCGCATCCAAAAAAAGCCTGTCTCCGGACAACGCATCACCGGGCGACGGGGATTGCCGGCTTCCTCTCCCAGACCTCCATCCCGTTCGTGTCGGTATACTCGATCGTTTTCGGGGTGAAGGTCACAACGACATATTCCGGGTTGTCCGGCGTCCGGAAGTACGCCTCTTTCATCGGATTCCAGTACTTCTTCTTCGTCGCCGGATCGTCCTGCACCGCTGCTGTCGCCCTGATGACCACGTAGGGATCCGTATACTCTCCGCACGACCAGATGGAGAGGGCGACATTCGGATTCTTCAGGATCTGGCCGACTTTTCGCGAGCTTTTCATTGTCGCGCCGACGAGCCTCATGTCGTCGTAGCCTTCGAGCGACATGAACCGCACCGCCGGCATGCCGTCATCGACCGTGGCGACGGCGGCAACATGAAGCCCCCCCATGACCTGCAGGATCTTCTCTTCGAGTCTCATAGACGTTCTACCTCGGTGCTCACTTATCCTCCCTCCAGATAAAATGATCGGCGGGCCGGGCCGAGTCCGACGGCAGGCGAAGATCCCGCCACGCAGGAGTGATTAATTCCGGGTGATGCAATCCATACTCTTAGATATTTCCGCCCTCCAGTATTCATTGATACACGCAAACAGCCGGGAGTCACCATGCAGCTCAACCAGAGACAGCAGGAAGCGGTCACCACCACGGGCATCCAGTGTATCCTGGCAGGGCCGGGATCGGGCAAGACACGGGTGATCACGGAAAAGATTATCCACCTCATCGAACAGGGTGTTGCCCCGTCAGAAATCCTTGCTCTCACCTTCTCCGACAAGGCCGCCCGTGAAATGGCGGAACGTCTCGAAAAATCGCTCGGGGCGGCAGGGAGCGATATTGCCGTCTACACTTTCCACTCCTTCTGCCTCCAGGTGCTCGAGGACAACGTGCTCGATTCGGGGATCAGCTTCTCCTCCGGCATTGTCAGCAGGACGAACCAGCTGGTATGGGCCCTCCGGAACATCGACGAATTCGGGTTTGAGCATATCGAGGTGGGAAACAATGCGCCGCGGGTCCTCGAATCGGTCATCGACGGGATTTCCCGCCTGCGGGATGAGCTGATCACGCCAGCGGATCTGGACGCCTACCTTCGCAGGAAGGATTGCTGCGGCGAGGGGGATCGTGACGGAAGAGAACGTCTCTTTCATGGCAGGCTCCGCGATCTGTTGCGTGTCTATGAGGCATATGAGCGCTTCAAGCGAGAGGGAATGCTCCTCGACTTCGATGATATGATCCACGAAACGGTGCGCCTTTTTGAGCGAAAACCGTACATACTGGCGCTCTATAAACAGCGCTACCGCTATATTCTCGTCGATGAGTTTCAGGACACCAACTACGCCCAGCTTGCGCTCATCAAACAGCTCGCAGGTGACCAGCTCTGCGTGGTCGGGGACGACGATCAGACGATATACCGCTTCCGTGGCGCATACTTCGGCAATTTTGACGATTTCCGGCAGACATACCCGGATCTCCGGGAGACGCTCCTCGACGAGAACTACAGGAACTCACGCACCATTCTGGCGGCGGCATTGCAGCTGATGGCCCATGCTCCCGGACGGGAGGATAAGCCGCTCGAAACTGCGAATCCTGCCGGTGAGGCGATCACGGTCGCCGAGTGCGAGAATGAAAATGCCGAGGCTCACTATGTCCTTTCAGAGATCCGGCGCCTTCTGGAGACGGAGCTGTTCGACCGGGGAGAGAGGCGGAAACGGCAGGTCCGGTGTGGTGATTTTGCGATTCTCTGCAGACGGCGTGCCGAAGGGGTGAAGTTCTATCAGCTGCTGAAGAGCCACGGCTTTCCCTGCGAATTCTCCGGTGAGATTGCCTTTTTCTCTATGCCGGAAGTTCGGGATATGATGGCATGGCTGCGGGCTGTCAAAAATCCCCTTGCCGCCGGCATCTCCTTAAACCGGATCATGAAGGCAGGCGGGGTTCCGGAGGCTGTCGTGCAGACCATCAATGCCACTGCCCGGGAAGCGGCGTGGGGAGTCGGCCATTCCGACGGCGTTTTTGAGGCGATGCAGGCAGCGGAGGGGGTGGCTCCGGAATATCGGCACGGAGTCCGTGAACTTGCACAGTCGGTCGAACGGCTCATCGAAAAAAAAGAACGGGAAACGCTTTCCGGGATCGTCTACGAGGTGATGATGCGGGCGGGTGCCGTGTACAGGGAGGCGCTCGATAACGACGACGGAAGGCACCGGCTGGTGCTCAACAGGTTCTATGAGCTGTCCCGTGACTACGAGTCAATCACGAAGGATGCCCGGGTGGATGACTTTCTTGAATACCTCTCGCTGCTCTCCGATATGGATGTGGAGATGTCCGAACCCGCCGATACCGATGCCGTGCAGATCCTGACCCTGCATAAAAGCAAGGGCAAGGAATTTCCCGTCGTCTTTTTGGTGGATCTTTCGGAACGGAAATTTCCCCTCCGGTACCAGGAAAAGCCGTTCTCTGTCCCCCGGGATCTCGCCCGGGGGCTGGTTCCGGAGGAGGACGAAAAGACCCTCCACCTGCAGGAAGAGCGCCGGCTCTGCTACGTGGGCATGACCCGTGCGCAGGATCGGCTCTATCTCACCCGGGCGAAGATGTACGGTGACAACAAACACGAATCCCGGCCGTCGGTATTTCTGGAGGAGCTGGAGTACGCGCACAACCCGCTCATCACGGTCATCGACGTGCCCGCAGAGGCGCAGGATATTCCCTTTCGGGCTCAAAACGAACTCGAAGTGGCAAAAAATGCCCTGCAGGCCCAGGCCATCCGGGCGGTCGTCGGCATGCGGCTCGGCACCGCTCTGCAACGGATGATGGACCTCGAAAAGATACGGCTGCTGGAAGAAGGGGAGGATATCTCGGCATTTGACAGGAACGTGTTCCTTGCAGTCCCCGAGGCACCCTTCACTCTCCCGGGGGGAGGGGATACGTGCGCCGTCGGCCCGGACCACGTTTTTTCCGCATCTGCACTGCAGACCTACCAGTCCTGCCCTCTGCAGTACAGGTTCAGGCACGTACTCTTCATTCCCTCCGAACCGAAGTCCTACTTCGGACTGGGAACGGTCGTGCACACAGTCATCGAAAAACTCTCCGCTGATGAGCTCAAAGGGATTGCACCCACCCGGGAGCGTGCCCGTGCGATGCTCGACCGGTTCTGGTCCCCCCGAGCGTACCAGTCCCGGAAGCACGAGGCGGAAGATCGGACGAAGGCGGAGATACTTCTTGACTCCTATCTCGGCTGGCACCTCATGAACGACAATTCCCTTGCCGGCATCGAGGAGAAATTCCTGTTTACCTATCACGGCCGCACCATGAAGGGCTATATCGACCGTATCGAGCGGACACCGGACGGCGGTATCGTTGTCATCGACTTCAAGACCGGATCGAAGCCGGGATCGCTCACCCGCACGTCCGCAAAAGAGAACATCCAGCTCAACCTCTACTGCCTTGCCGTCCGGGACCGGTACGGTAAACTGCCCCGCCGGGCTTCGTTCCTCTTTTTAAATGGCAATAAATGTGTGGATTACTTCCCGGACGACGAGAGCATTGAGCTTTTCGGGCGCAAGCTCTCCGGGATGATCGGTGCCATCTGTGCGGGTGAGTTTCCTGCAACACCGTCGTATTCGGCCTGCCGCTTCTGTGATTACACTCCGCTCTGCGACGAGCAGGAAAAAGAAACCGGGTGACCACAATCATCCGGAACCGGTTGACGCAGACCTTTGGAAAGTGCTCCCGTGTTCACTCCCGTTGGACATCCCTTCCTTTTTCGATGGGAATGATCCGCACAATCCTGCCGTGGCGAAAAATCGAGATCCTGCCGCCGCTCTGTGAAACAACAATTCCGACAGCACGGGTGATTTCCGTGATCGCCGCAATTGATGCATGGCGGGTCCCGAATCCTTTCGGGATGGCAATATCATGGGCATCAACCGAGATATAGCGTGCCGCTGCCTCGACGAGACCGTTGCCCCTGATGACAAATGCCCCGTCGAGCTGGGCTAACTCCTTGATGGTTTCGCGGATATCCGACCGTGAAACGGCCCGTGTGGCCGGATCATGGCCTTCGAACGGGTTCAGGATCAGCTGGACGGAATGGGCGAGCACCTGATCTGCATCACCGATCAGGAATGCTGTGCCGATCACCCTGCCTTCCCGCCCGTCCCGCGAGATCTCAGCGGCGATTGAATAGACCGTCTCGAAGACATCATAGGGGATATCGGTATCCTCGATGATAGTACTCATCCACGCGACGGTTGAGAGAGGATCATCCGGATCACTTTCCCGATCAGTAATATCATTGCCGATTGACAGCATCTCCACCAGATCGCCATGCTCATCCCGGATTGCGTGATTACTCCATGCTATCCAGACCCTTTCACCGCTCTTTTTCATGTTTTCATTGACATTGAATTCGTACTGCTCGGGATTTTCCATCACCTGCAGGAGCATCGAATCCAGATCCCTTCCGCTTCGGGATTTTTTGGGAAGTATGCTTCCTACAACCGCCTTGCCGGTAAGTTCATCCGGTGAGTACCCGAAAAATGTCTCCCCGAAACGGTTGATGAACCTGAACTTCCCGTGCGGATCAATCCGGAGAACGATGCTTTTTGCATTGTTGACAAGATCGTAACAGCGCAGTTCGCTTTTTCGTAAGAGATCCTTCATGCGGGAATATTCGGAGATGTCCTGACCTGTCACGATCGTGCCCAGAGACGGATGTTCCGGGTCGATGGAGCGGGAACGGAGGAGGGCGTCGAACACCGAGCCGTCTTTCTTTTTAATCGCTGTAGCTGCGGTGTTCCATCCCATCTCATCACTGACTCCCGAGATAAGCTCGTCGATATGCGGATTTTCTCCGCTCTCCGGAAGCAGCATCAGGGGATCCGCATTAATCAGTTCATGCTCGTCGTACCCGAGCGTTTTGGCCATAATCTCATTGATCCAGACGATCCGGCGATTTCGCACCACACACGTCGGGATCGGCGATGAGGCTATAACCGCCTGCATGATCCGGTTATCTATCCTGAGGCGTTCTAAAGTCCGGTATCGTTCGATGAGGGTGAGGCATCCGGAGAAAAAATCCTGATTCAGGTGCTTGCCGTCTGTGTGTGCGGTTACCACGTACTGTGCACCGGAGGCCAGGGCCTTTCCCGGCAGGGCAGGATCCTTCCTGTCATCCAGAAGCAGTGCCGGTGTCTCGATGCCATTATCCCGGATCTGGCCGAGGAACTGGATGGCGGTCATATCCGTAAGCTGTGATCCAGTAATAATCAGGTCATACTGGTGTGTTCTGAGCTCATCAAGGGCATACTGTCCTGAACTGACAGAGGTGGAGGTAACCTCCCGTAGAGATTGCAGGAACGTCTCCACTGCAGAAAGAGAATGTTGATCGCCATCAGCGAGAAGGAGTGCGGGCATTGGGTTCATGACAGGATTCGTATCATGGAGGTATCATCCTCCGGCCTCTTCAATCCTTGTGTCACCGGAAAGGTGAGATCCGGCCGCCGCCTCCACGCCGCGGGTGATTCCGGCGATACCGGAAAAGGGAGTGCCCCGCCACAGGACTGAAATAGAAGCATGGAGTAGTGAACAGAAAGGCGATATCATGAAACAGGCACGGCTCATTCGTCCGGGGGATACGGCAAAGAATTTTTCACTGAAAGATCAGCGGGATAAAACCGTTGATCTCTATGAACATGCAGGCAAACGGGTGCTCCTTTCATTTCACCCCCTCGCGTGGACGGATTACTGCGCCGCCCAGGTGACATCGCTCGAAGAAAACCGGGAGATTTTCGAATCGACTAACACCGTCGCGTTCGGTATCAGCGTTGATTCCCTGCCCTGCAAACGGGTGTGGGCAGAAACCCTCGGCATTACCCGGACCCCGCTCCTGTGCGATTTCTGGCCTCATGGCGAGGTTGCCCGGCTGTACGGCATCTTCCGGGAAGCGAACGGCTTTTCAGAAAGGGCCAACATCCTCATCGGCGAAGACGGAAAGGTTGCCCGGGTTAAGATCTACCCCGTGCATTCGGTGCCTGATATCGGGGAAGTGATTGGCTGGCTGCAGGGAATGTAGGGAATCAGGCCCCCTTTATGTATTGGATACTGTTGCAGGTGGTGCACTCGCTCTCCGGTGCGGCATCAGGAAATGCCTCCCAGTGAATGGTGGCCCCGAGGGCGATTTTATACGTGGAAAGGATGCGGCAGGGCAGGAAAAGACTTTCACGCCAGTCGTCCGTTTTTTGCGGAGTGGACGCCGCTGTGCAGGTCGTGCACACGTCCCCCCCGGTCTGTTCATCTGAGGACTCGAAAAAACCTCTCGCATCGGGGGGGACGTTTCCCTCCCGGCCGATATTCCCGTATCTGTCAGCCGCAATCACACCGAACTCTATCTCGTTCGGCAATGGGGGGGTGACGTAATCGCATGTGCCCTGTGCAATACATATCCGCACCCGGCCGCCGTTTGCCCATAATTCAATATATGCAATGCCGCTCTCGTCAGATGCCGTCACTCTGTACTCCACCCGGTCGCCGGGGGCCCAGGTCTCCTGCTGTTTCCGGACTGTTATAGTGGGAGGGGTAATGTCGACATAATCCGGATCAGCCGTCGGAGAGACGGAAGGCGATTGGAAGGAATACTTTGGCTGTTGTTCCGTGTCATAGCCACGGGGTATCTGTTCCGCGTCACAGGGTATGGATCCTGAGGCTGGTGCCTCATCCGGAATCATGCAGGGACAGACGGCATTGGCTGCCCCGCAGAGCAGTACTATGGATGCGGCCGCAACGAACAGGATCGTGAAAAATTTTTGGGAGCAGTTCATCAGATTCTCCTCAGAATAATAAGGGGATGTGTATAGGAATGATAAATATAATCGCTGATCTATACCTCTGCCGCACCCGATCCTCAAACCCGCCTCTCTTTTACAGAGTATAATGAAACGATCCTGATCTCAAAGGAGAATATCGGTTTCTATAATCTTTCGGAATTTTTTAGTCTAGGATGAATCTCCTCAAA